>JBAVMZ010000549.1:0-7216 GCA_049690595.1 Occallatibacter sp.
CTTGAAGGGGGGGATCGACCGGCAGGTCCTTCGACTCTGCTGCGCTCCGCTTTGGATGACAGGTTGGTAATAGGTGTTTTTTTGTGTGGCTTGCACACTGTTCATTCCAGTTGTAACGCGACGTGGCGAGTCAGGCTGCTCGGGAAGCCCGCGTGCATTCCGAAGATGCTCTGGCATCCGCCGCTATCTGGCAGGGCTGGAGGCTCGCGGGCAGGAGCCGCCGCACCCACGGCGGAGGCTCCTGCCCGGGTCAGTTCTCACCCGCGAACCGGCGCCGCGTCCTCGTCCTCGTCCTCGTTCCCTTCGTCACCGATCAGCACGACGCCGCGCTTGAGCAGGCGGCTCATAATCACGTACAGCACGGGGATGAAGAAGAGGTTGAGGAAGGTGGAGAGCAACATGCCGCCGACGATCGTGGTGCCCACGGACCGGCGGCCCAGCGCGCCGGCGCCGGTGGCAAAGACCAGCGGCAGGACGCCGAGGATGAAGGCGACCGAGGTCATCAAGATGGGCCGCAGACGCAGCTCGGCAGCCTCGATGGCCGCGTCGGCAATGCTGCGCCCCTTGCGCCGGAGCTGCTCGGCAAACTCGACGATCAGAATCGAGTTCTTGGCCGAGAGACCGATCAGCATGACCAGGCCGATCTGGCAGTAGACATCGTTGACCTGGCCGCGCAAGGCGACCAGGCCGAGGGCGCCGAGCACGGCCATGGGCACGGCCAGCAGGATGATGAAGGGCAGCGCGAAGCTCTCGTACTGCGCCGAAAGCGTCAGGTAGACGACCAGGATGCCGAGGCCGAAGATGAGGAGCGTGCGGCCGCCGGACTCGATCTCGTCCAGCGTCAGGCCGGTCCACTGGAAGCCCATGCCCGGCATCTTGGCCTGGTTGAAGACCTCCTCCATGCCCGCCAGCGCCTGGCCGGAGCTGAAGCCGCGCCCCGGGTTGCCGTCGATCTCGACCGAGCGGAAGAGGTTGTAATGCGTAATGACCGGCGGGCCGGAGCTCTCGGAAACGGTGACCAGGTTGTCCATCGGCACCATCTGGCCCGTGTCCGAGCGCACGTAGTAGTTGTGCAGGTCGCGCGCCGACATGCGGAAGGGCTTGTCCGCCTGCACGTAGACGCGGTAGGTGCGATTGTTGAAGTCGAAGTCGTTGACGTATTGCGAGCCCATGAAGACGCCCAGCGTGGTGGTGATCTGCGAGAGCGAGACGCCCATCGCCTTGGTCTTTTCGCGATCGATGGTGACCAGCGCCTGCGGATCGTTGGCCGAGAAGGTCGTCGTCAGGCCCGTCACGTCCTTGCGGGCGCGGCTGGCGTTCACCATCTGGTGGGCCACGCGGTCGAGGTCGGCCAGCGTGTTCTTGCCCTGGTCCTGGAGCATGAACTGGAAGCCGCCGTAAGAGCCCACGCCCTGCACGGCGGGCGGCTCGAACATGGCCACCAGGCCGCCGTTGGGAGCGAACAGCAGGCTCTGCAGCTTGGGATTGAGATCGGCGGCGATCTCCGTAGTCGAGTGGCCCTTGCCGCGGCGCTGATCGCTGGGCTTGGTGTTGACGAACATCATGCCCGCGTTCGAAGAACCGCCCGACATGCTGAAGCCCATCACGGAAAACAGTCCCTCGATGTCGGGATTTGCGCCGATGATGGACTGCGCGCGTTCGGCCAGCGCGGTCGTATAGGCCAGCGAGGAGCCCGGAGGCGCCTGCACGATGACCATGAGGTAGCCCTGGTCCTCCTGGGGAATGAAGCCGGTGGGCACCTTCTGGTAGGTCCACACCGTGGCGCACAGGCCGCCTAGGAAGAGCAGCAGGAGCAGGTAGCGCAGCTTGAGCGCGATGTGGATCGACTTGGCGTAAGTCGAGGCCGTCCAGCTGACCAGGGCGTCAGCGCCGTGAATGAAAGCGGCGAAGGCGCGCGAGACGAAGCCGATGTGCAGGAAGTCGAGTTGCCGGGGCCGGAACTCTTCGCCGCGCAGGAACAAGGCCGAGAGCGCCGGCGAGAGCGTAAGCGCGTTGAAGGCCGAGATGGCGATGGAGAAGGCGATGGTCAGCGAGAACTGGCGGTAAAGAATGCCGGTGGTGCCGGGGAAGAAGCTGACCGGCACAAAGACCGCGATGAGCACCAGCGAGGTGGCGATGACGGCGCTGGTGACTTCGCCCATGGCCCGCGAGGTGGCTACGCGCGGCTTGGAGTGCTCCATGGCGATGTGGCGCTGCACGTTCTCGATGACCACGATGGCGTCGTCGACCACCAGGCCTGTGGCCAGCGTGATGCCGAAGAGCGTGAGCGAGTTGATGGAGAAGCCGAAGGCCTTGATGAAGGCGAAGGTGCCGATCAGCGAGACCGGGATGGTGACCGCCGGAATGATGGTCGCGCGCCAGTCGAGCAGGAAGAGGAAGATGACCGTGATGACGATGAAGATGGCGATGCCGAGCGTCTGCAGCACCTCCCGGATGGAGTCGCCCACCACGGTTGTGGAGTCGAAGGCGATGGCGTACTTCAGCCCCGGCGGAAAGCTCTTCTTCAGTTCCTCAAGCTCCGCCTTGACGCGCGAGTCCACGTCCAGGGCGTTGGCCGTCGACAGTTGCATCACGCCGATGCCATTGGCTGAATGGCCTTGGTACTCCAGGTTCGAGCTGTAGTCCTCGGCGCCCACCTCCGAGTGGCCCACATCCTTTAACAGGACCAGCCCGTTGGGCGAGTTCTTGATGATGATCCTGTCGAACTCGGCCGGGTCGGAGAGGCGGCCGACCACGCGCACCGGCATCTGGAAGGCCTGCTGGCTATCGGCCGGCGGCTGGCCGAGTTGGCCGGCGGGAATCTCCACGTTCTGCTCGGCCAGGGCGGCCACGACATCGGCCGCGGTCAGCGAGCGGGCCGCCAGCTTGACGGGGTCCAGCCAGATGCGCATGGCGTACTTGCGCTCGCCGAAGATCATCACGTCGCCCACGCCGGGCACGCGCTTGATCGCGTCCTTGACGTAGACGTCGAGATAGTTGGAGAGGAACTCGGGCGAGTACCGCCCATCCTCGGTGTAGAAGCCGGCGCCGAGCACGAAGTTGAAGTTGGTCTTGGTGATGCTGATGCCGGTGGCGTTGACGGCAGACGGAAGGCGCCCGGTTACCGAGGAGACGCGATTCTGCACGTCCACGGCGGCGATGTCCAGATCGTAGCCGGTGCGGAAGGTCGTCGTAATCTGGCTCGTTCCGTTGTTGGTGCTCGACGAGCTGATGTAGCGCATTCCCTCGACGCCGTTGATGGCCTCTTCCAGGGGAATGGTGACTGCCTTCTCCACCGTGCCGGCGTTGGCGCCGATGTAGTTCGTCGCCACTGTGACCGACGGCGGAGCCAACGTGGGATACATGGCCACCGGAAGCAGCGGGATGCAGATGGCGCCGGTCAGAATAATCAGCAGCGCGCAGACCGTGGCAAAGACAGGCCGATGAATGAAGAAATCGACAAACACTTCGGTTCCACTTTCCTTTCCGGGTTCAGTGGGGTATCAGCGGTGGCGCCGGCAACAGCGCCGCCGCAGACTCTTTTGCCCGCGCGCGGCCCTCAGCGGCCCATCGGCATGACCGGCATGCCATTGATGAGAAACTGCGTGCTCGAAACGATGACCTTGTCGCCGACGTTCAGGCCGGAAGAGACCGCGTAGGCATTGCCCACCGTGTCGCCCAGCGTCACCGCCACCTGGCGAGCCATAAACATACTGCCCTGCGGCTGCGCAACGAAGACGAACGACTGCCCGCCCTGCCGCGTGACCGCCAGCACCGGCACCACGGCCATCGGCGCCGTCGACCAGGTGATGCGCGCCTTGACCATCTGCGCCGTGCGCAACATCTCCGGCGTGAGGTGCACCGGCGCCTTGACCAGAATGCCCTGCAGCGTCGGATCCACCTGCGGCGAGGCAAAGTCGATGCGCGTCTTCTCGATCACCTTGCCGCCGGTTTCCATGATCTCCACGTCCAGCCCCTGGCGCACCTGCGCGGCGCGCTCGGTCGGTACATAAATGTACGCCTCGAGATCCTTGTTCTCGTCGATCGTCGTGAGCATCGCCGACGGCGAGGCGTAGTCGCCCACGTGCACCGGGATATCGCCGACCACGCCGTCGAAGGGCGCGCGGATGGTGTAGTAGGTCAGTTGCTCCTCCTGCGTCTTGCGCATGCTGGAGGCTGACTCGTAGTCGGCCTTCGAGTTCTCAAAGGCCTGCTTTGCCTGGTCGAAAGCGTCGCGGCTGGTCACGCCCGCCTCGAAGAGCTTGCGCTGCCGCTCGACTTCGATGGTGTTGTAGTCGAACAGGGCCTTTTTCTGGCGTTCGGTGGCGCGCTGCGCGTCGACGGTTGCCAACTGCGGCCGCTGGTCGATCTCCATCAGAGTCTGGCCGGCCCTCACGTGATCGCCGGACCGCACCTTGATCGCGGTCAAGGCCCCTGCCACCTGCGGCTGCAACGTGGCCGAGCGCCGGCTCTTGATGGTGGCCACGTACTCGCTGGTCTGCGGAACAGGCGCCAGCGTGACCGGGGCCACCTGCACCGGCATGGCCTGCATGGCGGCGGCAGGCGGCGCGGCTGCCTTCTTCTGGCAGCCTGCGGCCGCGAGGCTGGCAACTGCAACAATTACAAACAGATGAGCGCGTTTCAAAGCGTTACCCCTTCCCTGGATCTTCTCCCGATGACCAATCCCAGGCCGCAAGGCTTTTGTGGGCGGCGGTTGACGCCACCAGGAACGGTCCAGCCGGAACCCGGAGCCCCGACCTGCCGATTGCCCGCTGCAAAGAAAGCTCGAGTTGAGCGCCTCGCCTGCCGGGGCGCGACGCCACCCAACCGGCGGAACAAATGCGCGAAACGACTGTCAGGACACCTTCGTTATTGTGACGCCTCCGAGCCGCAGCTTGACGCAAAAAAACGGGAACGGCTGGGCGAGACCGTTTCCGGATTATCTGGACCGCAGCTGCACCCTCCGCCGGCAGGCAGAAACTCCGGGGCGGATTCCGGGAGATGCGGGCCAATTTCCGGAGCCAGGGGCAGCCGTGTTGGCAGCCCGGCGCCTTCCTCCGCGCCGCATGATCGGCCGGAATCCGCTGAGCAAGGGTTACGTAACTGAAGATCGCCGTCTGCTTCTGGTCTTCGCCGCGCATGCTTCACGCGATAAATCAGACCAGCGAAAAGATCCGTGACCGCCTGCAGGGCTTTTTGCAGCCTCTTCAGAGGTGCCGATGAGGCCAATAGAATCAACTGGACTTTAGAGCGAAACCAGAGTTGGTGTGCCCTGTTGAGTTTGGTGCAGGGTCGCCGCTCCCTGTTGGTCGCGTCGACTTGAGTACTTCGGCTTCGGGATACAGCCACTCTGGTTTCGCTGTAGCCCCTGACGGGTGTTTTTCGGCAGTTTGGACTTTTACCACAGGCTGTCAGGGCTGTACCGCGCGCCAGAACCCTGGGCGCCCTCAATCAATACAAACGGCCTTCCTCGGAAGGCCGTTTGTCCAGCGGCGTCGCCTTCTACTTGTTGGCCTGTTTCTCCGCAATCGCGCCCAGAACCGGCAGCTTGAACCGTTTGCCGTTGAAGGCGTTAAAGAGGCACACCAGCGCCACGATCAGGAACGCCAGCCACACCAGGCTCCAGAACAGCGCCAGCATCGACCAGAACCCCGAATGATAGACGAAATCCAGCGGCGTCATGGCGGCGCGGAGGGTGAAAGTTGCTACGATCCGCAGGATGATCCACACTACGCCCAGCAGGATCGACTGCCACGCGTGGAAGCGGATATACGAATTCTTGTTGTAGGGCTCAACCAGCAGAAACACAATTGCCGGTATGGGCGTGATGTAGGCTATCCCTCCCGCGGCATTATCGGTCAGTCCCGTTTGGTTCGGCTCAGGCATGAGAACTCCTTTCCTTCCTGACACTGTCTTCCGCTCCCGTCCGCCGTTTCGGCCCGCGACTACCGCTCTGCTCGAAAGGACCTTCTGCACACGCCGGGAGGGGAATTGGAGCCGAGATAAAGAAAACCCGCTTCCGTGCCCGTGTCAAGCCCTTTTTTCGTGGACCTCTCGCTGCGCCGGCTCTTTGGCGGGCTCCAGCAGCCCCGCATCGTTATTCCGCACGTTGCCCACCCTCACGCTCACCGGCCACGCCTGCATCTTCTCCGCCGGGTACGGCCGGAGCAGGTCCACCGGAGGCCGGGCCGGATCGCCAGGCTCCAACCACCTCCCATAATCCTGCCGCTCCACAATCACCGGCATCCGGTTGTGAATCGGCTCCATCAGCTCGTTCGGGTCGGTGGTCAGAATCGTGAAGCTCTCCAGCGCCTCGCCCTCCTTCGGCTGCCACCGCTCCCACAACCCCGCCAGCGCGTACGGCGAGCCCGACTTCATCCCGATCGCGAACGGCTGCTTGCTTTTCTCGTCCCGCCGCTGCCACTCGTAGAATGCGTCGGCCGGCACCAGGCAACGCCTCTTCTTCATCGCCTCGCGAAAGGCCGGCTTCTTCGCCGCCTCTTCCGCCCGCGCATTGATCGTGGAGTACCCGACCTTCGCGTCCCGCGCCCAGAATGGCACCAGCCCCCAGCGCAGCAGCGCAAACTCCCGCGCCTCCGTCTCCCGGTTCAGCCGCACCACCGGCTGCACGCTCTGCGGCGCCGCGTTGAAGGTCGGCCCGAACCACGGGCCGTCCTCGATGTCGATCCCGAACCACGCCGCCAGAACCTCTCCCGTGGACCGCCTCGCAAATCGTCCGCACATGCCTTTCAGCATCCCCCGCGCCCGCGCCCCCGTCAACCGGGTCCCCATCCCGTAAAATGGTCTCTGGGAGCTCCCGCATGGCACACACCGTTTTTTGCGTCCGCTACAAGAAGGAAATGGAGGGCCTCGAAGAGCCCCCCTTCGACACCGAGTTCGGCCAGAAGATCTGGAAGAACGTCTCCAAAGCCGCCTGGGGCGAGTGGGTCGATCGCCAGAAGATGCTGCTCAACGAGTACCGCCTCCAGCCCTGGACCCCCCAGGCCCAGGAGTTCCTGGTCAACCAGATGAACGAATTCTTCTTCGGCGAAGGCATCGGCCTGCCCTCGCAATACACCCCCCCGGCTCACTAGCCCGCTTAATTCGTGAACGTGTCTGGTCATGCCGGGATATGGCTTATCCGTTCGTTTGATGGCCTGCCGGTGTTCTTAAGCTGGCGGCAGGAGGGCGGGATGCCGGTGCAGGCGGCGGGTTT
>JBAVMZ010000550.1:0-21705 GCA_049690595.1 Occallatibacter sp.
GGCCACGGCGGCCACGGGCGGCAGATCGCCCGCCCTCAAATTGGCCGCCTCCAGCTTCCTGGCCGGCTCGGGTCCGGTGGCGCAGAACTTTGTCTGGCAGGCACAGCCGGCGGCCAACAACACTGCCGCTCCGGGCGCGAATCTGGCTCTGCTCTTCGGCGCGGGAGCCGGTGCTCCAGCCGCGACGGGCCTCTCCATCGCGCCCAACGGCGTCATCACCTTTTCCCCCAACCAGACCTTTCCCATCAAGGGCACCGGTGGCGGCACCATCACCGGTGTCACCGCCGGGACCGGCTTGAAGGGCGGCGGCACGAGCGGCAACGTCACGCTCAGCGTGGACCCCGCCAAGGCTCCGCTACTGAGCACATTCAACACCTTTGCCTCCGGCGCCAGCTTCGGTGGCGAGAGCTGGTGGAACGGCAACTCCGGCGACTGGATGATGGTAGTTACCAACACGGCCACTTCGGCCAAGGGCGTGATTCTTGGCCAGGCGCAGGGCTCGGTCACCGCGATCGAGGGCGCATCGCCTGGAGGCGAGGCAATCTCCGGCCTGACCACCACCGGCACGGCAGTGGCGGGCCAGGCCTACGGCGAGGGCAGCGCGGCCTATTTCTGGTCGCAGGCCACCAAGAACCCGGCTGTTATTATCCACGCCGACGGCTCGGCCAGCGACGGCTTGGATGTTCGCTCGATCGGCGGCAATGGCGTTGCGGCCACATCGACCAACGGCAACGGTCTTACCGCGACCTCCGGCAACGGTTTTGCCGGCCTCTTCACCAACAACTCGACCTACCAGCCGACGGTGTACGCGGTGAACAACGGGCCGGGCAACGCCGGCTACTTTGCCAGCTCCGGGCCGGGCCGGGTTTCGCTGGCGGGCGTGAACTCCTCCACCAGCTCGAACGCGGTGGCCACCTATGGTTCGGTGGCCAACGGCAAGGCGGTTTACGGCGCCGCACCGGCCGGGATCGGCATCTATGGCACCACGAGCACCGGGACCGGCGTCTCCGGCATCGCGGACACGGGCATCGGCGTTAGTGCCTTCACCAACACCGGCACCGGAGTAGCGGTCACTTCGACGGGCGGCCTGAGCACGGGCGTACTGGTCAACGCCGCCTGGACCGGCGTGCATGCGATGCAGGATGGCGGCGCCTGGACCGGGAGCCGCGTGGGAGGCCCTCCGGCGCTGTGGGGCGACAGCGGCAGCTCAGCCGGCCTCGCGCTGGCTGCCACCGGTGGCGACACCACCGCTGCCGTGGTCATGAACAACAGCGCCGGCTCGGTGGCGCTCAATGTCTTTAACTACAGCTCGGGTGGCGCGATCAAAAGCAACTTCAGCGCCCTGGCGGCGGGGACGCCCGACGGGATCTGCGGCGTGGGCGGGGCCGGCAGCCTGACCTGCACCGGGCCGGTCAAGTCCCTGGTGGCCACCAGCGATGCGCGGCAGGTGGAGACCTACGCCGTGCAGTCAGCCGAAAACTGGATGGAGGATTACGGCTCGGGCCAGCTCGCGGCCGGCCGGGCGGCGGTGCGCATCGATCAGGCCTTCGCCAAAGTGATCAATGCGGGCGTCGAGTACCACGTCTTCCTCACCCCCAACGGCGACTGCAAGGGGCTTTACGTGGACCACAAGACCGCCGAGGGCTTCCAGGTGCACGAGCTGGGCGGGGGAGTGAGCCAGATCGCCTTCGATTACAAGATCGTGGCCAAGCGGACCGGCCACGAGGCCGAACGGCTGCACGACGTGACCGAGAGCTTCCAGAGGGAGATGAAGGGACTTGAAAACAGCCGCCTGCGCCCCGAGGCGCCCGCGGTTCTCGGCCCGCGGAAGTAGCGCCCTTCTCCTTGCCCGTCCTGCCACGGAATTCGACACGCGGCCGCCAACCAACCCGCCGAGCCGGCAACGGCCCCGGCGCCAGACTGGAGGAACCCTTCGATGAACCGCCATACGCTCCCCCCAGCCCCCGGGCCATCCCTGTCCAGATTCATGGACCCTGCGGCTTTCATGGCTGCCTGCCGGCGAATCGTCCTTCTCTGTTTCGGCCTGGTCTTTCTGGTGGCCGCTCTGCTGGCGCAGAGCCCCCGGAATGAGCCCGCCAGCGGTCCGGAGGCCGCATTGAACGCTAACCCCGGCTCGCTTCTCAACCTGGTGCGCTGGAACGGCGTGCTGCCCGAGGCGGCGGGAAAGGCCGCCGAAGTGCGATTTGCCATCTACGCGGAGGCGGCCGGCGGCGAACCGCTGTGGAGCGAGACGCAGGAGATCCACCCCGGTCCGGACGGCCACTACTCGGTCCTGCTGGGAGCCACGGCGGAGGAAGGGTTGCCGCGCGATCTCTTTCCCGCCGGCCAGCCGCGGTGGCTCGAAACCACACTGGGGGCGGGCGGCTCCGAACCTGCGCCACGCAACCTCCTCGCGGCCGTCCCGTACGCACTCAAGGCCGCGGACGCGGCGCTGCTCGGCGGCCGGCCGGCGGCGAACTTCGTTACTCAGGAGCAGTTGGCCGGCTCTCTCCAGGCAACCACAGCTGCCGCCGCTGTCCGGCCTGACGCCTCGCCCAGCGGCGCCGGGACCACAGGTTACCTGCCGCTCTGGACTTCCGCCTCGGCATTGGGTACGTCCAATCTCTTCCAGTCCGGCACTGGAAGCACGGCAAAGCTCGGCCTGGGGACCGCGAGTCCGGGCGCAACCCTGGACGTGAATGGCAAAACGCGTATGCGCGGCGAGCTGGATCTGCTCTCCGGCGCCGCCACGGCCACCTCCGGCGCTGCTTCTCCGGGGCTGAAGCTGGGCGCCTCGAGCTACAACTCCGGCACTGGCCCGGTTCCGCAGAACTTCCTCTGGCAGGTGCTCCCGGCAGGTAACAATACCGCCGCGCCCAGCGCCAATCTGGCTCTGCTATTCGGCGCCGGCACCATTGCCCCCGCCACCACCGGCCTTTCCATCGCGCCCAACGGCCAGATCACCTTCGCCGCGGGACAGAAGTTCCCCGGAACCGGGCCGGGCACGCTGACCGGCGTTTCCGCCGGAACGGGGCTGACCGGAGGCGGAACCTCGGGCAACGTGACCTTGAAGCTGGACACAACCAAGATTCCACAACTCGGCGCATTCAACACCTTCGCCTCCGGCGCCAGCTTCGGCGGCGAGAGCTGGTGGAACGGCAACTCCGGCGATTGGATGATGGTGGTCACGAACACGGCCACTGCGGCCAAGGGCGTACTGCTCGGCCAGGCGCAGGGCAGCGTCACCGGCATTGAGGGCGCCTCGCCCGCCGGCGAAGCCGTCGTGGGCCTCACCACCACTGGCACCGCCATCACCGGCCAGGCCTATGGCGAGGGCGGCGCGGCCTACTTCTGGTCGCAGGCCGCCAAGACCCCGGCCGTGCTGATCCACGCCGACGGCTCAACCAACGATGGGCTCGACATTGTGGCTCACGGCGGCAATGGGCTCAGTTCCACATCGGGGAACGGCTACGGCGGCCTCTTCGCAAACAACTCCACCTTTCAGGCGACGGTTTACGCCTCCAATACCGGCCCCGGCAATGCAGGCTTCTTCACCAACTCGAGCCCAAGCCATGCGGCGCTGGCCGGCGTCGACCAGGCAAACACCGCGAGCGCGATCGGCGTTTACGGACAGGCTTCCTCAGGCATTGGCGTGGATGCGATCTCGTCCACCGGTCCCGCGCTCTCCGCCACCTCCGGCACCGGCTGGGCCGGCAACTTCACCAACAGCGCCGTTTACGCCGCCACCGTCAACGCCACCAACAACGGAGGCGGCAACGCCGGCTACTTTGCCAACAACAGCGCGGGGCGGGTGGCCCTGGCCGGCGTGAACGCCTCCACAGACCCTGGCGCAGTAGGCGCCTACGGCTCTACCTCGAACGGCTACGGCGTTTACGGCACAAGCGGCGGTTCGGCCGGCGTTTACGGCATCTCCACCGGGACCGGTCCAGGCGTGCTGGGCAAGGCGCAGGCGGGCGTCGGCCTCTTTGGCTCCTCGCAGGAAGGCGCCGGGGTCTGGGGAGAGCTGGGTTTTCCCACCGGTGAGTCCGGCCAGGTGAACGCCAAGGCCGGCATCTGGGGCGATGCGGGCGACGCGACCACTTACACGCCCATAGGCGTCATCGGCACCGCCGACAGCGGCGGCGGAGGCTTCTTTGCCAACAACTCAAAGGCGTATTACACTCTGGGCGCCTATAACGCCTCGGGCGGCCCAACCCACAACCTCGCTGGCGTTTTTGTGGCCGCCAGCCCTCTGGGCGCATGCGGCGTGGGCTCGGGCGGCGATCTCTCCTGCACCGGCCAGGTCAAGGCGCTGGTCACCACAAAAAGCTCGCGCCAGGTGGAAACCTACTCCGTGCAGTCGGCGGAAAACTGGCTCGAAGATTACGGATCGGGTCAGCTTGTGAATGGCCGCGCCGTGGTCCAGATCGACCCGGCCTTTGTCGACGCGGTCAACACCGGGGTCGAGTTTCACGTCTTCCTCACCCCGAATGGCGACTGCAAGGGGCTCTTTGTGGACCACAAGAGCGCGAGTTCCTTCGAGGTGCATGAGCTGGGCGGCGGCCGGGCCCGCATCGGCTTCGACTACAAGATCGTTGCCCGTCGCACCGGCCACGAGGCCGAGCGGCTGGTGGACGTGACAGAGAAGCTAAGTCGCGAACTGGAAACCGTGCGGCGGATGCACGCGGCGGTGGCCAAGCCGGTTCCCCGGCCGGCCGTCGCACTCCCCGGCGTCGCCGCCGGGGCCAAAGAGTAGCCTGCGGGGGCTCATAGCAATTCTCCTTGAGCTGTGCGCCGAAGCCACTGCGCTCAAGCGGCGATTCGCTCAAGAAACCGCCACCTTGCACTTATTCGCGCGGGCGGTGTGAAGGAGAAGCGCTCAAACGACCACTCTGCGTCCTGGACGCAGTGGAAACCGATGGCGCCGAGAGGCCCAGACTCGGCGCCATCCGTAGGTGCTTGCCGCGCTACCGCGGCCGAAACACTTGCAGGAAGTTGTACCTCGTCCAAATGCCATCCGGACTGGAAGAGGACCCGATCGGGGGCATCATTGGAGACCCCGATGAATCTCCGATGGAAACCCATCGGGATTTCCGCGACCGTAGTCGAATTAGAGCCGGTCAGAGCACAAAAGAGCCACAAGAATTCACAAGGATTGGGCTCAAGGCGCCACACAGTTCACTGGCCCATTGCTTCATGACCATTCCTCTCACGTCCTTTCGGGAGGATAAACGGTCTTCACCGGCGGCGACCTCACGGATTGGGGAGATGGGGCTTCGGGGTGAGAGACTCACCCGAGTTGATAGCAGGTCGATTGCTTTGTTCGAATGAACTCGCAGTCAACCCTCGATGATGATTGTCGGCTTCTGAAACAGCCCTGTGATTTCCTTCGTCCGGCGAAAGCCGGTCGGTCCGGCCTTTGTCGTCCCTTCGCCTCCGACCCCTCCCGGTGTACACTTTCCCTCGCGCCCCGTTACACACCCCGGCGCGCGTTGACAGGATCTTCATGCGCAGACTCTCGCTCGTTCTCTCGCTCCTCGCCGTCCTCGCCCCCCTCGCCGCCCAGCAGAAGCGCCCCATGACCTTCGAAGACATGATGGCCATGAAACGGCTGGGCGAAACCGCCGTCTCGCCCGACGGCAAGTGGCTGGCCTACTCCGTCACCAGCGTAAACCTCGACCAGAACACCAAAACAGCGGAGTTGTGGCTGCAGGCCATCGCCGGCGGTGAGCCCTTTAAGCTGGCCGTCGCCCAGCCCGGCGACTCCGGCGTCCAGTTCGCCCCCGGCGGCAAGCGCATCCTCTTCCTCTCCGGCCGCGCCGGCGCCACCGAGATCTGGCTCGCCGACTTCGACCCCGCCACCGGCGCCACCAGCAACCCGGTTCGCGCGACCTCCATCTCCACCGAGGCCGACAACGCCATCTGGTCTCCGGACGGCAAGTCCATCGCCTTCACCTCGGCCGTCTACCCCGACTGCCCGGCGATCGGTCCTGCGGACGGCGGCGCTGGAGACAAGTGCAACGCCGAGCGGGACAAGGCCGCGGCCGAGAGCAAGGTGAAGGCCCAGATCTTCACCCACCTGCTCTATCGCCACTGGAACCACTTCACCGGCGACAAGCGCTCGCACATCTTTCTGTTGGATGTGGCCTCGGGGACCCTCCGTGACCTGAATCCCAACGATCCGCACGACGTTCCGCCCTTCTCGCTCGACGGTGGCGGTTGCGGATGCGCCTTTTCGCCCGACGCGAAGGAACTGGCCTTCACCGAGAACATCGACGAGGAGCCGGCGATCAGCGTCAGCGCCAGAATCTTCACCCTCGACCTGACCAACCCGGCCGCAAAGCCCGTCGCCGTCAGCGACTCCAAGGGCGGCAACTTCAATCCGGCCTACTCGCCGGATGGCAAGTGGCTGGCTTGGCGCAGCGAGGAGCGGGCCGGGTACGAGGCGGACAAGTTCCGGCTGTTTGTGTACGACCGGGCGGGGAAGACGGCGAAGGATCTGCTGCCGAAGTTCGACCGGTGGGTCGAGGAATTTGCATGGGGGCTCGGCTCTCATTCGATCTACTTCACAAGTACGAATCATGGCAGAGTCGATGTCTTTCGGACAGGCTTGGAGCCAGGGTTACCAGGCATGGTGGCGCGCGGCGGTTCGTTCGGCGACCTGCGGGTCATTCCCGTCAAGCTAGACCGTCCGACCACGGAGACACCCGACAGGCTCATCGCCTCGATGAACACGGTTGACCAACCTTCCGAAGTTGTTGGATTGAGCATCGGTGACACGATCCACGAAGCAAAAGGGCAGCCGGAAATCACGGAGAGCGACTCCTCAATCTTCCCGATCACGCATCTCAACGATGCGCTGCTTTCTCAACTCGACCTGCCGGAGCAGCCGTGCCGCGGACTCTGCCCGCCACCCGGCAAAGCAGGCGCGCAAAAGACGAATCATGGCCGCGAGCGCATGGAGCCGTTTTGGTTCTCCGCGAAGGACGGCACGAAGCTGCAAGGCTTTATCGTCCGGCCGCCGGCGTTCGATGCGTCGAAGAAGTATCCGGTGAAGTTCCTGATTCATGGCGGACCGCAGGGCGCATGGGGCGACGACTGGAGTTATCGCTGGAACCCCGAGTACTTTGCCGCCAACGGCTACGTGGTCGTCATGATCAACATGCGCGGCTCCACCGGCTACGGCCAGACGGTCGTCGACGGCGTCAACGGCGACTGGGGCGGCAAGCCCTTCACCGATCTGATGGAAGGCCTCGACTACGCCGAGCAGCACTACCCCTTCATCGACAAGCAGCGCGAGTGCGCCCTCGGCGCCAGCTACGGCGGCTACATGGCCAACTGGGTCCTCGGCCACACCGACCGCTTCAAGTGCATCGTCACCCACGACGGCATGTTCAACCCCGAGGCGGCGTACGGCGAGACCGAGGAACTCTGGTTCAACGAGTGGGAGTTCAAGGGCCGCCCCTGGGATTACTACGGCAAGCCCGACGCCGAGAACCCCTACCGCAAGTGGTCGCCCGCCCTGTCGGCGAAGAACTTCAAGACCCCCACCCTCGTCGTCCACGGCCAGCTCGACTACCGCCTCGACGTGGCCGAGGGCTTCGAGCTCTTCACCACCCTCCAGCGCCTCAAGGTCCCGTCGAAGATGCTCTACTTCCCCGACGAAGGCCACTGGGTGCTCAAGCCGCAGAACGCCCGCCTCTGGTACAAGACCGTCAACCACTGGGTCGACCAGTGGACGAAGGGCGGGGATTGAGGGGCAGGGCAATCGCATGAACCGAAGTCCTGGCCCCGGAATGCGTGAATCGTGCTCATTTCACCCGGAATCGTTTCAGGTCCCGGAGGGACCGTTGGAGATTAGCCCAGGATGAAGCGCAGCGGAATCCTGGGGAGGGGCCAAATGGATGGTCCGAGCCTCGTAGAGGCGTTGGAAACCTGCCACATCAGCCTCCAAAACGGATTCATGCGATTCCCCTGGGCCGAGGGGCCAGGTTGTAGTACAGAATTCGCACCTGTAGTACACTCGGTCCATGCCTGTCACCGTTCAAGCCCGCCTCGACGACGAAACCTCGGCGATTCTCAAGCGTCTGGCCCGGACAAAGGGCTGGACCTCGTCCCGGATCGTCCGCGAGGGCATTCATCTGCTTGCGCGCGAGCAGAACGGCTCGGCTGCGTCCAGAATGGTCGGCATAGGCATCTTCGCTTCCGGCGTCAGCGACATGGGCTCGAACAAGAAGTACCTTGAAGGCTTTGGCGAAAACAGCGGCATTGACCGCGGGCGCTCAAAGCTGTCGAAGCGAAAAGCCGGCTGACCATGGAACCCATCCTGATCGACACCGGCGTTCTTTTTGCGCTCCTCGACAAGGACGAGAGCCGGCATGAAGAATGTGTGCGCGCGCTCCAGGGAATCTACCGCCCCATCGTGACCTGCGAAGCGGTCATCAGCGAGAGTTGCTATCTTCTCCGGCGCAAGCCGCAGGCAATTCAGGCCCTGCTCACCAACGTCGCAAGCGGGCTCTTCGGCATCCCGTTTCAGATCTCCCGCTCAGCTCCCCAGGTCCAGGCGCTTCTCGAAAAGTACCGCGACACCCCCGCCGATTACGCCGACACCTGCCTCATCGCCATGGCCGACGAACTGGGCACCGGCGATATCCTGACCCTCGACAGCGATTTCGCCCACTACCGCTGGCGTCGCAATCGCCGCTTCAATTTGTTGATCCCGCTGGAGTAAGGAAGATGGCCATGGGCCGCGCAAAGAGACAAGCCGCGCCGTTGAACGAAGCCGGCCTCTACGACTACGCCGTCAAGGCCCTCGGCTGCCATATGCGCACCGAGGCCGAACTCCGCCGCCTGATGGCCGCCCGCGTGGAGCCGGGCGAGCACGGCGAGGCCGTCGTCGCCGCGGTCCTCGCCCGCCTGCGCGAGTACGGCTACCTGGACGACCAGGCCTACGCCGAGACCTACGCCCGCCTGCGCCACGAGAACGAGAAGCTGGGCCAGCGCCGCGTCCGCCAGGACCTGGCCCGCAAGGGCGTCGCCCCCTCCACCATCGCCGAGACCCTCGACGCCCGCTACGGCGAGACCGACGAGGAGGCCCTGGCCCGCGCGCATCTCGAACAAAAGCGGCTCAAGAAGCCGGAAAACGAAAAGGAAGCCGCCCGCCTGATGCGCCGCCTGGTCGCCGCCGGCTTCTCCACCGGCGTCATCTACCGCATCCTCCGCCAGTGGGATGTTCCGGACTCGACGCTGGCCGCCCTCGAGACGCTGGACGAGGACCCCCACGGGGAAGAGTAGCCTCTACGATCCGCCGCGCATTTTTAAGAAGACGATCCCGGGAACCTCGAAGTCCCTGCGATTTGAGGTAGCGAGCTCACAGCCAAACTCGAGTGCCGTTGCGGCAATCATCATGTCGTCCAGAGAATGAGTGCGACCAGCAAGGCGCCGCGACGAAACCAGTTCGCCGGCCCGCTTGGCAATCTCCTCGCTGAGTGGAATCGCGCTAAACGAGCCGAGAAGACTGGCGGTGAGGGCCTGCTCACCGGCACGGATGCCGGCATAAATTTCCCCAACGGTCACCGTCGAAATCAGCAAATCCGCGCCCCGGCCTGCAAGCTGCCGCAGGAGCGCTGTCGCCTCTGCCCGCCGATGCAGCAGATCGATCAGTACAGTCGTGTCAAAAAGAACCCTCGCTCCGGTCATTGCCTGTCGTTCTCTTCAGCCCACGCTTCGATGCGTTGCTGCCGCTCGCTCTTTTCGTGGCGCAGGTTGTGCACCCATGCCGCGGAGCCCAGTTCGGCAATGTCCGGGTGGTCCTCTTCCTTCCAGGCCGGTTCAGGCGAATCCAGAAAGGCCAGCAGCTTTCGCCGCCGCACCTCTTTCTCCGCCGTCTCCACCAGGAAAGCGCTGCGCCCGCGCGGCCCGGCGATCTTGTCGATCTCGTGCGCCAGTTCGGCGGGCAGAACGATATGTGCTCTCACTGTGGCCATGCTTAAGGCCCACTCCAAATGGCCCTGACATCAATCTGTCACAGTTTGGCCCCCACGGCAACTGCTTTCCCACCCCGCCGCCCTTTACACTGAAAGTGCCATGCAATATCGCTCCGGAAACGAGATTCGCGAAGCCTTTCTGCGCTTTTTTGAGTCGAAGGGGCACCGCCGGGTGCACTCCTCCTCGCTGGTGCCGCACAACGACCCCACGCTCCTGTTCGCCAACGCCGGGATGAACCAGTTCAAGGACCTCTTCCTGGGAGCCGAGAAGCGCGACTACTCCCGCGCGACCACTTCGCAGAAGTGCGTCCGCGCCGGGGGCAAGCACAACGACCTCGAAAACGTCGGCTTCACCCGCCGCCACCACACCTTCTTCGAGATGCTGGGCAACTTCAGCTTCGGCGACTACTTCAAGCGCGAGGCCATCGCCTATGCCTGGGAGCTGGTCACCAGCCCCGAGTGGTACGGCATCCCCAAGGACCGCCTCTACGTCACCATCTTCGAGGGCGACCCAGCCAACGGCGTCCCCCGCGACGACGAGGCCGAGAGCTACTGGATCGAGGCCGGCGTCCCCAAGGAGCGCATCTTCGAATACGGGCTCAAGGACAACTTCTGGCAGATGGGCGAGACCGGCCCCTGCGGCCCCTGCTCGGAGATCTTTTTCGACATGGGCATCGAGGCCGCCCAGACCCCCGGCGTCGACCTGCCCTTCGGCCAGGACGATGCCCGCTACGTCGAGATCTGGAACCTGGTCTTCATGCAGTTCGACCGCTCCGCGCATCTAGACCCTGCAACGAAGGCAACCACCTACAAGCTAACGCCCCTGCCCAAGCCCTCCATCGACACCGGCATGGGTCTGGAGCGCGTGGCGGCGGTCCTGCAAAAGAAAGTCTCGAACTTTGAGACCGACCTCTTCACGCCGCTGATTGTGGCGGCCGCGGAGTTGACCGGAATCACCAGCCTTGCGGAGCTATCGGGGCTGGCGGAAATGGCGGCATTGGAGTCGGTGACGGCGAAACCGGCTATCGCAGCCAAACTGGCCAAGTTCGTGGGCAACGCCAGCCTGCGCATCATCGCCGACCACGCCCGCGCCGCCACCTTCCTCATCAACGACGGTGTCCTGCCCTCGAACGAGGGCCGCGGCTACGTCCTGCGCAAAATCATGCGGCGGGCAATCCGGCACGGAAGGCTCCTGGGGCGCGAGAAGCCATTTCTCTTTGAGATGGTCTTTGCGGTGCGCGACCTGATGCAGGGCGCCTATCCTGAGCTGGCAGCCTCGGCCGACCGCGTGGCCAAGGTCGTCAAAGCGGAAGAAAAGCAGTTCGACCGCGTGCTGAAGATTGGCCTGAGCCGGCTGGACGAGGAGCTGAAGGGCGACTTCACCGGCGCAAAGGCCTTCCATCTCTACGAGACCTTCGGCCTGCCCCTCGACTTCATGGTCGACGCCGCCCGCGACGCCGGCGTCCAGTTCGACGAAGCCGGCTTCGAAGCCGCCCGCGCCGAGGAGCAAGCCCGGGCCCGCGCCAGTTGGAAGGGCGGCGCTCAAAAGACCGCCTCGCCCGCCTACCGCGAGTTGGCTCGCACCGATTTCCTCGGCTATCGCCAGCTCGAAGCCGCCGGCTGCCAGGTCCTGGCCATCGTCAAGGACGGCATCGGCGTCCCGGCCGCCTCAGCCGGCGACCAGGTCGAGGTCGTCCTCGACCAGACCAGCTTTTACGCCGACTCAGGCGGCCAGACCGGCGACACCGGCTGGTTCCTTTCGCCCGACGGCAACGACACGATTGCAGAGATCGAGGGCTGCGTCCTCCCCGTGCAGGGCGTCCGCGCGCATAAAACCCTGCTCAAGCTTCCTCTCGCCGTCGGCGACCGCGTCAACACCGTCGTCGACGCCGCCCGCCGCGACGCGATCAGGCGCAACCACACCGGCACGCACCTGCTCCACGCCGCCCTGCGCGAGGTCCTCGGCACGCATGTGAAGCAGGCCGGCTCGGCCGTGCATCCTGACCGCCTGCGCTTCGACTTTTCCCACTTCGCCCAGGTGGCTGACGAAGAGTTGCAGGAGATCGAGGACATCGTCAACCGCGAGGTGCTTGCCAACGCCCGCGTCGAGACCATCGAGGACGTGCCCATCGACGTGGCCGTCAACGAGTACCACGCGATGGCGCTGTTCGGGGAGAAGTACGGGGACAAGGTGCGGGTGGTGAAGGTGGCCGACGGCTTCTCGACCGAGCTGTGCGGCGGCACGCACACGGCCGCCACCGGCGAAATCGGTCTGCTGAAGGTCGTCAGCGAGGGCTCGGTCAGCTCCGGCGTCCGCCGCCTCGAGGCCATCAGCGGCTTCGGCTCGCTCGCGGCCTTCCGCCAGGACTTCGCCGTCTCGCAGTATGTTGCCCAGCTCGCCCCCGTTGCCGGCCCCGGCCTGCTCGACGCCTTCCGCGCCCGCGTAGCCAGCCAGGAAGACGAGCTGAAGCGGCTGCGGCGGGAACTCGAAGAGGCGCGGATGAAGTCGGCGGCCGGAACCCTGGACGACGCGGTGGCCGGGGCGGTCGATGTGAAGGGTGTGAAGCTGGCGGTGCTGCGGGCGGACTCGCTGGAACGCGGGGCGCTGCGGACGCTGGTGGACAATCTGAAGGCCAAGCTCGGCGAAGGCGTGGTGCTCGTCGCCTCCGCCCAGCCCGAGGGCAAGGTGGCTTTGATTGCCGGCGTCACGCCGGGCCTCGTCAAGCGCGTCCAGGCCGGCAAGCTCGTCGGTGCAGTCGCCAAACTGGTCGGCGGCTCCGGCGGCGGCAAGCCCGAGATCGCCGAGGCCGGAGGCAAGGACCAGGCGCAGATCGGCGCAGCGCTCGAAGCCGCGCCCCGTCTGCTGGCCGATCTTCTGGGCTGATTCCAGGCGTCTTCCGCGAAACCGGGTTGTCTCGTGATTCGGCACGGCCAACCCGGCGCGCACGGAAAAGTTGCGCCTCGATTGAAATGCTTCCCCGGCGCTGGCTTCGTACAATGGACCTATGCGCCGCTTGCACCTTCTCCTGCTTTTCTGCTGCGTGATCGCACCGGGCCTGTGGGCTCAGAGTCCGGCCTTCGACCTGGCCGGGCCCAAGGTGGACATGCACGTCAAGCGCGGCGATCGGACGCTGCCAATCGGCGCGGCGCCCAGCCTGCTGCCCGGTGATCGGCTGTGGATTCATCCCGACCTGCCAGAGAGCCAGTCCACGCACTTTGTCCTCGTCGTCGCCTTCCTGCGCGGCGCCACCAATCCTCCGCCGCCAGAGTGGTTCACCCGCGTGGAGACCTGGAGTCGTGCCGCGCGCACCGAGGGGGTCTTCGTTACGGTGCCGGCCGAGGCGCAGCAGGCGCTGGTCTTCCTCGCTCCGGAAACGGGCGGCGACTTCAGCACCCTGCGCAAGGCCGTGCGCGACCGCCCCGGCGCCTTTGTCCGCGCTGCCCAGGACCTCCATGCCGCAAGCTGGGACCGCATGCGCCTCGAGGCCTATCTCGCCGAGGTCCGGGAGAGCTCGCAGACCGATCCCAAGGCATTGAAGGAGCGCGCCGAACACGCCGCGCGCACCCTCGGCATCCGGCTCGACCAGCAGTGCTTCGACAAGCCCAGCGACCAGCAGGCGCCCTGCCTGGTGCAGCACACCGAGGGGCTGGTTCTCGACAACGCCAACGAGCAGTCGATGGTCGAGCAGTTGACCAGCGGCTCGGCCGGCGACCTGATGAACCAGATCGGCTACTCGCCGATGGGCGGCGGCGGCGCTTACAGCCCCTACATCGGTGCCATCGTCGACACGGCCAGGATCTTCGCCTCCCTGCACACCGCGCACTTCCAGTACATTCCGGCGCTGGCCCTTCCCACGCAGGACACGCTCAACCTGCGGCTCAACGTCCCGCCCTCCTTCCGCGATCCCAAGTCTGTGGTGGTTGTCGCGCTGCCGCCGGTGGGCGCCGCCAAGCTGCCGCCTCTGCACCCCTCCAATCCATCCGAGAGCTACTGCGCCAGCCGGCCGGGCCTGGTGCTGCCCGCCGAGGGCGCCCCGCTCGTCTACGCCACCCAGCTGGCTTATGGGCTGGCGCTGCACATCGAGACCCGGGCCGGGGCCGTGGATCTGCCGGTGAAGCCGGATCCCTCGCAGGGTGGCTTGGTGCTCATCCGGCCGGCCCCCGCGCTGCCGGAAGGCGAGCTGACCGCCGTGCTTCGCGGCAAATGGGGCTTCGACGACTGGGAAGGGCCACACTTCCACCTGCGCGCCGCCACGCCTGGCAGGTGGGCGCTGGCCGCCGCCGACCAGTCCGCACTGGTGGTGGGACGCGACGACACGCTCCACATCGAGGGAGACAGCGCGCTCTGCGTCGACCGCGTCGAGTTGCAACCAGCCCCGGGCGCTGCGACGAGGCTCGCCTGGAAGGCAACGAAGCCCGAAGAGCTCGAGGTCACCGTGCCGCTCCGGGACGCCTCGCCGGGCGCGGTCAACCTGGCCATCTACCAGTGGGGCTTGGAAAAACCGGACGTGCTGCCCGTGAACACCTACGCCGAGGCGGCCTCACTGGAGCGGCTCACGCTGAGCGTCGGTGACCGGGAGGCGGTGCTCAAAGGCAATCGCCTGGACGAGGTGGCCAGCGCCACGCTCGGCAGCATCAACTGGACCCCCGCCGGCCTGAGCCGCGTGCAGGACTTCGACCAGCTCACGCTCACCGCCGATACGCCTACCACCAGCCTCGAGCCTGGCAAGCGCGCCACCGCCCGCGTGGTGCTGCGCGACGGCCGCCAATTGAAGGTGCCCGTTACCGTGGAGCCTCCCCGCCCTCAGGTCGTTCTGCTCAGCAAGGGTGCGCAGGCGGATCCCGGGGCCGCTCCCTCGTCGGTGCATCTGGGCAGCGCCGGCGACCTGCCCATCGAACGCAAAGTGATCTTCTTCCTGCGCTCGCAGTCGCCACCGAACTTCCCGCGCGACGAAAAGGTCGAGGTGGCCGCGGCCGACGGAAGCTTCCGCACCCTCCTGAGCCTGGAAGACGGCAGCCTGATGCTCGAGGATGCCCGGACGGCTCTGGGCTTGGTGGACCCCCTCGTGCGATTCGGCGCATCGGCCTTTGGGCCGCTGCGGGCCCGAGTAGTGACCGCGGCCGGCGTCAGCGGCGAGTGGCTCAACCTGGGAACCCTGGTCCGCATCCCCGGCTTCAGAGAACTGCACTGCGCCCACTCCGGCGCGCACACCTGCACCCTGAGCGGAACCAATCTGTTCCTGGCGAGCGCGATCTCCGCCACACAGGACTTTGCAAACCCCGTCGAAGTCCCGGCGGACTTCACCGGCACGCAGCTCACCGTGCCCCACCCCGCGAGCGGCGTGCTGTATCTCAAGCTCCGCGACGACCCGGAGACCGTTCAGACGCTGGAGCTGCCAATGGCGCCGGTCGCACAGCCAGCCGCTCCGGCCCCGGCAGTCCAGGTTCCGGCGGCGCCAGCGCCGTCCGCACCTGCTCCCGCGACTCCGCAGCCGGCGCCATCTGCGACAGCGCCCGCAGGCAGCAGCCCCGAACACAGGCGATAGAGCCATTTCGCACGCACGCACAAAAGTCCCGGCCGGTCAGCCGGGACCCTCGGACAACTTGTTGTGCAGGCGGATCTAGTTGAAGTACGCCTTGTTCTTCCGGGCGAATTCGGCCTTGTCGGCGGGCAGTTCGTCTTCCGCGAAGATGGCGCTCGACGGGCAGATGGAGGCGCAGTTGCCGCAATCGATGCACTCGTCGGGGTTGATGAAGAGTTGCGAAACCGATGCCGCGGCGGCGTCGTCGGCGGCCGGCGCAATCGCGGCCGTGGCGCACTCGGCCACGCAGACAAAGTCCTTGGTGCAGGCATCGGTGATGACGTAAGCCATGAGGATACTCCTTATACGGGCGCTTCTGGACGGGGCGCCGGATATCTTGAGGCTAGCCGGTGGCCGTCGCAGACTCCGTGATATGAGTCACAGTGCGGCCGTTTGTTGCATACTGTGGTACTCCAGTCCAATTCCAACCAGACGACCATCGCGCGTTGACGCTCCGTTTGCACATCTTCTGCAACATCGTCCTATGATCCCCGCCAAACAGAACCGCCTCACTGCCAAGGTCCTCACCTGCTGGAACTGGAAGTGCGGCTTGCTGAGCGCCACCGCGCGTTCGCTGGTCTACCTTGCGGCACTGGCGCGCGCCGGGGTGCGCGGCTCGCTGGCCCTTGTCGCGGTCGAAGTGGCCTACGTCACCTTCACGGCCGGCCTCTATGCCGGAATGCAGCAGAAGGCTCTCGGGCTGCGCAGCCATCTGCTGAGCGGGTTGATCATCGTCGTGGGCGTCCCCGGGCTCTCGCAGGCGCTGGACTGGCTGTCCCACTGGGCTGTGGGAGCTGCCGCGCCCCTGCGCGCCAACGCAGTCGTCTGGGCCTTCAGCCTGATCTCGGCGCTCTTCCACCTCTACGTGATGCGACGCGGCGCCTTTCTCACCGGTACAGGCCACCGCACGCTGGTGGACGACCTCCGCCGGATGCCGCGCCTGGTAGCGGGTTTTGTGGTTCGCCCCCTCGTCTTTGCCCTGGGCCTGGCCGAGCGGAGGGCGCGCGTCTTCCAGACCGGGGCGGCGATCTGACCAAACCGCTTTTTCCATCCTTGCTTCGCCGTGCCCGCGCTATGCTGAGGTCATGCTCAGCATGCGCATTCCCCTCGCTGTCCTTGCGCCCGCCCTCGGTTCGGTCCTGGCCCTGGCGCAGGCTGCGCCCAGCCCCGCGCCCGCCCTGTGGACCTTCGCCGTCTCCGGCGACAGCCGCAACTGCGGCGACTTCGTGATGCCGGCCATTGCGGCCAAGGTGAAGGCCGAGAACGACGCCTTCTATTGGCACCTGGGCGACTTCCGAGCCATGTTTGAGGCCGACCAGGACATGGTGGCTCTGCTGCCCGCCGGCGCCCATCTCTCCCATTCCGGCTACACCAAAACCGCCTGGGACGATTTCCTTGCCCACCAGATCGCCTCGTTCGGCGACCTGCCCGTCTACCTGGGCCGCGGCAACCACGAAAACGGCGGCGGCATGACCCGCGCCGATTACATAGCAAAGTTCTCCAGCCTGCTGAACCGGCCGGAGATCGCCGCTCAGCGCAAGGCCGACGGCGGCAAGGCCGACGCGGCCAGCCCCTGGTACCACTTTGTTCGCGACGGCGTGGACTTCATCACTCTCGACAACGCCACCAAGGACGAGTTCACCGACGCGCAGATGCACTGGCTGCGCGGTGTGCTCGATCGCGACCTGCTGCCCAGTTCCGGCGTGCGCACCATCGTCGCCGGCATGCACGAGGCCCTGCCGCACTCCACCGGCTCCGACCACGCGATGGACGAATGGGAGCTGGGCACGCGCACCGGCGAGCTGGTCTACACCTGGTTCTCCGATGCCCAGGCCGCCGGCAAGCACGTCTACCTGTTTGCCAGCCACTCCCACTACTACTCGCCTGACATCTTCAATACCGGCTACTGGAAGCAGCACACCGCCAAGGTGGTGCCGGGGTGGATCATCGGCCTGGCCGGGGCGCACCGATACCAGTTACCCCGCGGCGCCCACGCCGGCGCCAAGGCCTTTACCTACGGATTTCTCCAGGGAACGGTGCGCGCTGACGGGCAGATTGACTTCGCGCTGCGCGAACTCTCCGAGGCGGACCTGGTGGCCGCGCGATGGCCCAACGCCCCGCTCGACGCCATCCACGAGTGCGTTATCCACAACGGAGACAACGGCCAGGAAGGAAAGTAAGCCGCTGCCTGGCTACTTGTTTTCGTTGCCGGTTAGCCGAAAGGTGATGGTTCCCCAGAAGAGGCGGGCGCGCATCTGCACCGGCAGGTGGCGCTCGTCGTCCGTGTACCAGATCCAGATGTTGCCGCGGTTCTTGACCACGCCGGCGTCGGCCGTCGGCTGCACGCGCAGGGTTTTGAATGTGCCAAGCGAGGTCTTGATCTCCTCGCGCCCCTCCACCTTCATCGTCACCGGCACCACGTGCATGGCGTCGACCACGGGCACCACAAAGCTCTTGCCCAGCTCGATGGATTGCGACGAGGCATAGAAGACGCCGGTCAGCAGGTCGGTCAGGCAGCCGGGCACGGGCGACTCCACGTGCTTGGTCTGGCCGTTGACCAGGTTCTTCTCGTCCAGGATCGATTTGTTCTGTGTGTAATCGAGCCTGAGCGTCGAGTTGAGCTGGCGGCGGCCTTCGACCGTCTGCTTGTCGAACTCGATGGTGCAGCCCTTCTCACGGTCGAAGATGGACTGGAAGCGATCGTTGACGCGGAAGAGCAGGTTGATGGCGCCCACGGTATCGGCGGTGGCGCTCA
Organism: Occallatibacter sp.; assembly: GCA_049690595.1. GTDB lineage: Bacteria > Acidobacteriota > Terriglobia > Terriglobales > Acidobacteriaceae > Telmatobacter. The sequence continues at coordinate 18,324 of JBAVMZ010000550.1, forward strand.
GCTTTTCCACCCCTCCGGCCGACTCGAAGTGGATCACTGCTGTGCCGCCGGGGAAGACGCGCCAGTCAACCGAGTAGGTGAGCGTCTGCTTGTCAGGGAAGTGGAAGCCCGGCCGCGGGGGCGTCAGCGTGGCCACCTGTTGCGCAACTGCCGTGGCCGCCACCGCGAGGGCGAAAAGTAATGTCGATCCCGTCCTGCGTGTCTTCACCGTCCGGCCTGTCTCCCTTGTGAAATGAACTTCGGTGGAATGGACTCTGGAAAGCCAGAAGCCGCTCATCGCGCTCCGGGCGCCCATAGGGCGAACAACCGCGGCAGAAGGAGCAGGCTGAGGTAGAGCAGCAGCGCGCCTATCCCCGCATTGTACTCGCGGTGGCGCAGGTAGAGCGAAAGCGAGAAGCTCCCCGTCCCAGCCTCAGCGGGGCTCCGGGCCGCGGTCAGGCGGGGGATCAGGCGCGGAACTCGCCGGCAGTACTCGTCGAAAGCGGGGAAGGTGGCCCGTAGGAACCGCTCTTCGCCGGCGATCACCGGGACGTAGATCACCAGGAAGATGACCGTCAGCGCCGCCGCCACCGCCCAGCTCAGCAGCGCCACGGCGAACCCCGCGGCAATCAGCACCGAACCCAGGTAGAGCGGGTTGCGCGTGTAGGCGTACGGGCCGGTCTGCGTCAGTTCCTGGTTCTTCTTCACGTAGCCTGAGGCGTAGCCGCGCAGCCAAAGCCCGGGCAGCACCAGCGCCAGACTCCACGCCACGGCGCGCGGCTGCGGCGCCTGCCGCCACAACTCGAAGAGATAAAGCCCGGCAGCGGCAAAGCCCAGCGGCACGCGGATGCGGCGGGCAACCCGCTGCCAGCGCGTAATCCAGTCCTGCGGCGGGTTGGCGGAATCGGTCATGATTGCGTCCTGTACTGCGCTGGATCGATTCCGGCGTCCTCTTCAGGATAAAGGAGAGCGCAGGCGGCGCGCAGGGCGTCGGCGGGCTCGATGGTCAGCAGGCCGGCCTCGGGCTCGGCGCGCCGGGTGTGGTCGCGTCGGCTCTCCGGGCTGCGTAGCACGCGGAACTGGGTGCCGTACGGTCCATTGCGGCTGGGGTCCGTCGGTCCGTAGATGCCCACCACCGGCTTGCCCAGCGCGCAAGCCAGGTGGAGCGGTCCGGTATCCCCGGCCACGGCCAGCGCAATGCGGCGCGTGAGAGCAATCAACTGCTCCAGCGAGCAGCTCACCGGCCGCGCCGCGCCGCCAGTCTGCTTTTCGATCGCCTCGGCCAGCGGCTCCTCGCCCGGGCCGGCATTCACCACTACCCGGCAGCCGCGCTCAAGCAGCCCCTCGGCCACGGCCGCGTAGCGCTCCACCGGCCACCGCTTGGCGCCCCAGCCCGCACCAGGGTTGAGGAGCACGGCCGGCGGGCCGGCGGCAGGCAGTTGAGCTTCCGCCCACTCTTCAGCCCGAGCATCGACCGGCAGCAGAGGCCTGGCGTACTTCAGCAGGTCGCCAGCCACCATCGCGGCCAGCTCCAGGTCCTGCTCGATCACGTGGGCGCCGGCCGTCCGCACCCGCTCGGTGAAGAACCAGCGCGCCGGCCGCTCGCGCGGCTCCTCCTCGCCAATGTGCCGCAGGCTGCCGGTGAGACTGCCCAGGACAGCCGAGCGCAGCGCGCCCTGCAGGTCGAGCACGGCGTGGTACTCACCGGCGCGGAGCGCGGCGCGCAGGCCGCCGAGAGACTGCCGGGTGGCGCGGCTGAAGGGTTCCTTGCGCCATGCGCGCGTGTTCGACAGGTGCAGCCGGTTCACCAGCGGCCGTGCCGGGCTCAGCGCGCCGTCGGGCTCGGCTCCGGTCTCGGCCTCCAGCAGAGCGCGCCAGCGCGCCTCCACCAGCCAGTCGATGGCCCACGCCGGATGCGCCCGGCGCAGCGCGGTGACGGCCGGCAGGGCGTGCAGAATGTCGCCCATGGCCCCCAGCCGGACCACCAGCAAGCGAATCTGGGTACATGTTTGCAAACTACGATTTTCTCACGCGGGCCGCAGGTGGTTCACCAGCCAGTTGAGAGCCGCGCCCTCATCCTCAATCTCAACGGTCAGCCGCGCGGTGACAAGCGAGAGCGTCTCCGGCAGCGCCGCGACCAGCGCTCCCAGCCGCGCGCGGTCCTTCTCCGTGGTCACCAGCGCTGTGGCTCCTGCGGCTCGCGCTTTTGCGGCCAGGCGTTCGAGGTCGCGCGCCGTGTAGCGGCGATGATCGGCGAAGGCGCAGCGCGCCGCCAGCCGCAGCCCGCCGCTCTCAAGACCGGCGAAGAACTGCTCCGGCCGCGCGATGCCGCAGAAGGCGAGCGCCGGACCGCTGACTGAGGGGATTTCCATCCGCCGCCGCAAGCGCCAGACCGGCCCGGCCCATCTCGCGGCCTTGCTGTTGTGATCGGCCGGAATGGCCTGCCGCAGGAACCGCTCCACCTCCGGCTCCCCCGCGTCGACCGCGATCACCGTCGCCCGTTGCAGGTTGCGCAGCGGCTCCCGCAGATTCCCGGCTGGCAGAGGCCGGTCGCCGAGATCCCTGGCGCTTAACAGCAGAATGTCCGCATCGCGCGCGAGTTGGCGGTGCTGGAAGCCGTCGTCCAGCAGATGCACCCGCGGGACGGCCTCGGTGTCGCCCTGCGCCTCGGCCAGCAATCCGGCCTCGTAGCGCTCGCGGGCCACCCAGACCGGGACACCAGCCGCCTGGGCAATCTCCAGCGGCTCGTCCCCGAACTGCTCCGCGGTTCCATCCGCCAGGACCCTGGCGGCCGACCGGCTGCTGCGGCCGTAGCCACGGCTCAATACGTCCACCTGGAAGCCTCGCTCCCGGAGCGCCCGGGCCAGGGCAATCGTCAGGGGCGTCTTGCCCGCGCCGCCGGTCGAGAGGTTACCGATGCTGACCACCGGCCAAGCCAGCCGCCGCACCGGCTCCGCGCCGCTCTCGATGCGCCGGTTGCGCCAGGCCACTGCCGCGGCGTAGAGCGGTGTCAGGGGCGCGAGCCAGCCGCGGTTCATGCCGCCCCTGCCGCTTTGTCGAGTACCGCCTGGATGGCCTCGACTGTCCGCGCTGTCGCCCCAGCCTGGCTCTCGAAGACCGCCCGCGCCCGCTCGCCCATCGCGGCAGCTTCGGCGGGGCTGACGAGCAGATCGGCCAGCGTCCCAGCCAGCTCTTCGCGCCTGGCGATGCGGACAGCGTTGTGCGCCACAAGATCGTCGGTAATGGCGCGGAAGTTGGCCGTATGCGGACCCATCGCGATGGGCACGCCGAACTGCGCCGGCTCCAGCGGATTGTGCCCGCCCGCCTCCACCACGCTGCCGCCCACAAAGGCCACGCTGGCCAGCGAGTAGACCGAGGCCAGCTCGCCAATGGTGTCGAGCAG
>JBAVMZ010000551.1:0-2046 GCA_049690595.1 Occallatibacter sp.
ACGCAGGCTTCCGGAAGCGCTCTCGCCGGCCGCAACGGCTCCAAGCCCGGCGCCCGCTCCGCCAATTCCGCTCCTGCTGCCTGGAGTCCGCGCAACGGCCACTCCAACGGGGCCAAGCCGACCGCCAAGGCCGGTTCCTCCCCGCGCCCCTCGGCCGCCAATTCTCGCTCTTCCTCAGCCCGCAAGCCGGCGATGACCGTCGGCCCCAAGCCCTCGGCGGGCAAGCGCTTCGGCATGGCGGCGCGTGTCGCGCAGGGAAGCAAGAAACGCGGATGAGCACCGGGGATTGCTGCCAGCCCGCGCGGATCGCGGCGCGGAAGATCGTTGTCGCCATCGACGGCCCCGCCGGGGCCGGCAAGAGTACCATCGCGCGCAGCCTTGCCCGCCACTTCGGCCTGCTGAATCTCGAATCCGGCGCCATGTACCGCGCTTTCGGCCTGAAGGCTCTTCGCACCGGCGCTCCGCTCGACGAGAGCGCGGCGTTGGAGCGGCTCGCTGCCCAGACCGCTATCCGACTCGAGGCCGGCGGAGAGGAGAACCGCGTCCTCCTCGACGGCGAGGACGTGACCCCCCTGATCCGCGATCCCGAGGTCAGCGACGCCGCTTCGCGCGTCAGCGTCTTTCCCACCATCCGCGCCTGGATGGTCGCCCTGCAGCAGCAGCTCGGCGCCCAGGGCGGCGTCGTCATGGAAGGCCGCGACATCGGCACCGTCGTCTTTCCCCGCGCCGATGTCAAGATCTTCCTCGACGCGGCCCCCGAAGTCCGCGGAATGCGCCGCTTCGACCAGCTCGGACCCGAGGCCGCCGTCCTGCCCGAAGAGGTTCTGCGCGACCTCCGCGCCCGCGACGAGCGCGACCGCAACCGTGCCGACTCGCCCCTCAAGCCCGCCGCCGACTCGATCCTCCTCGACTCCACCCGGATGACGCTGGACCAGGTCGTGCAGACCGCGGTCTCGATCGTCGAACAGAGGCTCGCGGCCGCCGCCCGAAGCTGAAAAGGTAGTCCAAAACTGTTTCTGACCGAGCCAATCGGCCGGGTTCCTTCTACGGGCTGGCCTCAGCGCCAGCCCGTAGGATAGGCTCATAACTGTATGGAACTTGCCTGCAGCCGCTGCCACGCCACCCTCCGGGCCGAGGATTGCTACTGTCCGGCTTGTGGGCTGCCCCAGTTGGTCTTCGCCGCGGAAGGCGGCTCCGAGCAGCCCATCACGGAGCCGTGGAACCAGGCCGCGCGCGACGCCAGTTCCGTGGCATGGAAGCCGGCCCTGCGCGCTGCTCTGGCTCTGGCCGTTCCCGCCGGGCTGCTCTCCAGCCAGCTCTCCGTGCTCGGTGGCTTCGCCATCTTCTGGATGGCTGCCGCCGCCGCCTGCGCCGTTGTCCTCTACATCCGCGGACAGCGCCCGGCCTGGATCACCACCGGCGCCGGCGCGCGCATCGGCCTTGTCACCGGCCTGCTGGCCGGCTGGTTTACCTTCGCCTTCAGCAGCGCCACCCTCTTTGTCCAGCGCAATTTCCTCCACCAGGGCGCGCGCATCGATGGCGAGTGGCAGTGGCGCGTGGCCCAGGGCCAGCAGTTGGCCGAGCAGTTCACCTCCGGCATGGCGGGCGCCGATCAGGCCGCAGCGCGTGCTGCTCAGGCGCAGTTCCAGGCCTGGATGCTCTCGCCCGAAGGCCACGCCGGCATGGAGGTCTTCCGCTTCGGCGTCGATACAACCTTCCTGCTGCTCTTCGCCGTCCTCGGCGGCGCGCTGGGAGCGCGGATGCTGGCGCAGAGCCGCCGGCCCGAGATCTAAACCATCCCTCCAATTGGTATCGAGTCAAACCTGTCGTCGGTAGCCATTGCCCATACCTGCAAGAACTTGTAGCGCTGGCCTCCTGGCCGGCTGTAGCGTGGGCCTCCCGGCCCACGCTCACTCTCGACCGATAGGAGAGATGCTCTAAGTCCAAAGCCGCTCACTCCGCTTCCATCACCAGGCACTTCAGGTACTCGGTCTCCGGAAGATTCAGAATCACCGGATGGTCCGCCGCCGCGCCGCGCCGCTCCAG
>JBAVMZ010000552.1:0-10680 GCA_049690595.1 Occallatibacter sp.
GGAACTGAAGAACTACGAGGTCATGAAGACGCTCGTGGACCGCTGGATCGATCTGGCTACCGAACTATCCAATCTCCGCCTGGCCAACAAGCGCACCTGACCGAACGGAGAAGTTGGCACTGTCCAGTACCTAAGTCCTTTAGTTTTATGGAGCGGGAGACCGGGATCGAACCGGCGACATTCAGCTTGGGAAGCTGACGTTCTACCACTGAACTACTCCCGCCCAATCTTTTCAACAACTTACATTGACGCGACTGCTTTACAGTCCTGCTTACTGCCCAAATCCGCCAGCATGACGCTCATGAACGGCGTGGCTTGGAGCCCGCAGCCGGTCATGCGCAGACCCCCTCAACTGGCTTTGGACAGCAAGCCGACCATGAAAAAGTGTCCTTCAGTCAATATCGCACTGTCGATGGCAAATGGCAATTCCAAGCTGCTGAGGGCTACTCGTCGCGCAGGGCGGCCATGGGCTCAATGCGAGCCGCCCGACGCGCCGGCAGCCAACTGGCCAGAAAGGCGATGGCCAGGATGACGGCGGTGATGGAGCTGAAGACCAGCGGATCGTCCGGTCGCACGCCACGGAAGAGGTTGGCGAGCAGGCGGGCTAGGACAAAGGCCAGAGCCAGGCCCGCGCCCAGGCCGGCCGCGGTGAGCCAGGCGGCGCGGGTCAGCACCATCGATAGAATGTCCTGCCGGCGGGCGCCCATCGCCAGGCGCACGCCGATCTCGCGGGTGCGCTCGCCCACCTGGTTGGCCATGACGGCAAAGATGCCGATGGCGGCCAGCAGCAAGGCGATCAGGGCGTCCAGGGCCAGCATGGCGGAGGCGTATCCCAGGCCGGTGAGAAGCTGGCCAAGGTACTCGCGGAAGCTCATGACCAGGTCGAGCGGCAGAGCGGGGTCGATCTGGGCCAGCGCTGTCCGCGCCGCCGGGGCCAGGTCGAGGGGGTCGCCGCTGGTGAAGACGGCATAGGTCAGCCGGGCGCTGGGCAACTGGGCCACGCTCAGGTAGACCGCCGGGTCCATGCGGTCGGCAAACCAGGTGGAGTAGCTGGTGTCTGCGGAGATGCCCACGATGGTGACCCAGGGGTCGTGCGAGCCCGTGCCGCCCAGCCGGATGCGGTGGCCGATGGGGTTGGTGCCGGACAGGTAGCGCTCGGCAAATGTCCGGCTCACCACGGCGACCGGAAGGGAGTCCGCGCCGTCGCTCTCGCCGAGGCCCCGGCCCTCCAGGATGGGAATGTGAAAGGCGGCGAAGTAGCCGGGACTGACCGGCAGGCGGGCGGCGTTCTGCAGCGTTCCGGCCGGAACGGGGCGGTTCTCGATGGCCACATCCTGGAACCACTCGTCGTCGGCCAGCGGCAGGGCGCTGGAGACCTCGGCGGCGGAGACGCCGGGCAGGGCGCGCAGCCGGGCCAGGGAGCGCGCGTACCACTCGGCCTGCTGGCGCGGGCTGCCGTAGCGCGCCTCGGGCAGGTTCACGTTGAAAATCAGCGTGTGGCCGGGCGAGTAGACGTCGGCCCGGTGGAGCATGAAGTTCATGCCCTTCGAAATCAGCGCCGCGCCGATGACCAGAGCCACGGCCAGCACGATCTGGACCACCGCGAAGAGCGAGCGCAGGCGGTTGCGGCTGGCTCCGGTGGAGTTGCGCGCGCCAGCCTTGAGCTGGCTGGCAAGGTTGACGCGGGAGGCGGCCAGCGCAGGGACAATGCCGGAGAGAACGCCGGCCCCGACCGCCAGCAGCAGCGAAAAGACCAGCACGCGGCCGTTCAGCGAGGTCGAGGACCAGCCGGCCATGAAGCGGCTGACGCGCAGGGGCATGGTGATGAGGATGATGTGCAGGTAAAGCGCGGCGAAGCCGATGCCCCCGGCTGCGCCCAGCAGGCCGAGCAGGATGTTCTCGGTGAGCAACTGACGGACCAGGCGGGAGCGGCTGGCGCCCAGGGCGGTGCGCATGGCGATCTCCGGGCGGCGCGCGATGGAGCGGGCGAACTGGAGATTGGCCACATTGGCGCAGACCACCAGCAGCACAAACAGCGTGGCCCCCAGAACCATGCGGTAGTAGAGCGGGGTCAAGTCGCCGTTGATGGTCTCCAGCAGCGGTGCGACGTGGACGCTCCAGCCGCGGTTGGTGGCCGGGTAGGCCTCGGAGAGGCGGCCGGCGATCGCGCTCAGCTCGGCCTGCGCTCCGGCAACGGTAACGCCCTCGCGCAGACGTCCGACGAGGGTGTAGTTGCGGCTGCCGTGCTGGGCCCACTCGACGGCGGTCGGCGCCAGCGGCAGGTAGAAGTCGGCCTGCGAGGGGTACTGCATGGCCTTGGGGAGAACACCGACCACGGTGTAGGTGTGCTGGTCAAGCTCCACAGTGCGGCCCAGTACGCCGGGGTCGGCCGCGAACTGCCGCTTCCAGAAGCCGTAGTTGAGCACCACCACCGCGCTCTGGCCGGGCTGGAACTCGCCGGGCAGAAAGAGACGGCCGGTGAGCGGCTGCGCCCGAAGCGCCTCGAAGAAGCCGGCCGAAACCTGGGCGTTGCGCACCTGGGCGGCATCGCCCGTGCCTGTCAGGCTCATGTCGCGGTAGTTGTAAACGGCCATCTGCTCGAAGGAGCGGTTCTGGCGGGCAAAATCGGCGAAGTCGGCCAGCGACACGTCGATGTCCACCCCGCCGTTCTGCTGGCTGGCGACCGTGACCACCCGGTCCAGGCGCGGCACCGCCAGCGGATGCAGCACCACCGCATCCATGTTGCTGAAGACTGCCGTGTTGGCGCCGATGCCGATGGTCAGGGTCAGTATGGCGGCGAGGGTGAAGCCGGGCGACTTGACCAACTGGCGTACCGCGTAGCGCAGGTCCTGAAGCACACTTTGCAAGAGATCCTCCCGGCCGATCCGGTTTTTGAAAACGAGAGAGCTGCTCAGGGAGATGCACCCGGGCGGCCAAATCCGCCGTCTCCGCGGCGCCGGATTCTAAAGCTCTTAGCCCCAACCCGGCGGCGACCTCGGCGGCGCGCCCGTCCGGAAACGCGCACCCCCGTCCAGATTCGGACACTCCGGCCCGCTCTTGCCCGGCTCTCCGCCGGTTCCCATCCTCTCTTCCAAGTCCCCCACCGTCGTTGCCGACCCGCGGCGCACGAAACAGTAGTGCCGGCCTCCCGGCCGGCTGTAGCGCGGGCGTCCCCGCCCGCCCCGGGCGAGCCGTCGGATTTGTTTCTTTCTCGATCGTCCGCGAGCAAGGAAAACCGTGGCTGAAGGTGCCATATTGGCACCGCGCCCGCGCACCGGAGGCCGCCCCGCTTGACACAATGGGCGCGCCGCTTGATGCTTAACAGTTCCGGCTGTTGATGTGCGCGGCGCGCCTTTGGGGCGCTGGGAAGGGAATGCAAGGCTTGCGGGTCCGGGTTTTCTATCACGACAAGTGCTTCGACGGGGCCTGTTCAGCCTCCCTCTTCACACGCTTCCACCGCGAGTGCGTCGCCCGTGGCGCGGCCTACGAGTACCACGGCCTCGTCCACCGCGCCGGCGCGCTCTTTGACGAGCGTGAGTTCACCGGCGACGAGAACGCCATCGTTGACTTCAAGTACTCCGCCTCGCCGCGGATCACCTGGTGGTTCGACCATCACCTCTCGGCCTTCCTCACCCCCGACGACCGCCAGAGCTACCTCGATTGCCTGCAGGAGCCGAAGTGCGCCGGGCGCAAGTTCTTCGACCCCACCTACACCTCCTGCACGAGCTTCCTGGCCCACATCGGCGAGACCCGCTTCGGCTTCAACACCGCGCCGGTATCGGAATTGATCCACTGGGCGAACATCGTGGACGGCGCGCTATACGAGAGCCCGGAGTCGGCGGTCGAGATGGCCGCCCCGGCGATGAAGCTGACGCTGATTATCGAAGCCACGCAGGACCCCAAGTTCATCCCGCGGCTGATTCCGCTGCTCACGGAGATGCCGCTGGCCGAGGTGCTGGCCGCGCCCTTCGTCGCCCCTCTGCTGCCGCCCCTGCTGGAGCGGCACCGCGAGGCCGTCGAGCTGATCCGCGAGCGAAGCGAAGCGCGCGACGGCACCATCTTCTTCGACATCACCGACCACCTGATGGAAGGCTTCAACAAGTTCATCCCCTACTACCTGCACCCCAGGGCGACCTACTCGATCGGCCTCTCCAAGTCGAGCTTCCGCACCAAGGTGGCCGTCGGCTCCAACCCCTGGACCAAAGCCGACCCGGCCAAAATGACCAACCTGGCCCAGATCTGCGAGCGCTACGGCGGCGGCGGACACGCCCGCGTCGGCGCCATCAGCTTCCCCCCCGACCGCGAAGACCAGGCGCGCGAAGCGGCGGCCGAGATCGTGGCCGAACTGAGGGCGAAGAACCCGATGGCGTGAGCGAGCTTCCCTCCCGCCCTGGCGTAGCCAGGTGGCCCGGTCATGAGAATCGCAGAGCCATGAAGATCGGGGCTGTGCCCCGTTCATCGCGTTCTGTGCGATGAGTGGGCGGGTGAGGATCGTGCTCTCCCACTCAAAACGCAAAGGACGCGTTTTGAATAGGGCATAGTCCATTGGGGAAGAACCCAGAGGGAAGAAACTTGACCGGGCCGCCTGCCATTGATCTTTTCGGCGAATTTTCTGCCGACGCCAGGCGAACTATGGTGTATGACAAATCCATGCGGATACCTGTGGCGAGGATTTGAATATGAATATGATGCTGAGACAACAGCTCCATCGCTGGTGGCTCCTTGCGCAGTGGCTGATAATCTGTGCGATAGGATCGCTCTATACTCTGGCTCAGCCTCCGACGAAACTCTGGTCTATCAACCTTAACGGAAATGCAGATTTCTATAAGCGAGCCAGCATACTCGAAGTATCGCTGACTCCGCCGTCAGTCGGCTTTCTAAATGATGATCAGATCATATGCGGCTTCTATGATAGGGAGGAAATCGGATTCGATCCATCGGTCAAGGGATATGTTTTTCACGTACTGGCAATTGATGCCCGCACAGGTAGGTTCGGAAGAGAGCTGGATTTCCAATCGGAGAATGATAACTCCAGAGCGCTTCCGGTTGCGGATGGAGGTTTTGTCGTCCTTGCCGGGCAGGAACTCAAGAAATTTACTTCTTCGTTTACCCCAAGTCTAAGCTACCCCACGCCAATCGGCGGAACATACCAACTACCCGACTTGTGGCGTATGGATGTGGCTCCCGGAGGGGACAGAATCCTACTGTATCATCGTCACGGGAAGGAGGGTTCGGAGTTCAGGTGGATTACCTCAAATGACTTAACGGAGTTTAACAAGATACCAACCGGCTATCATGCGATAGCATTAGCGTCAAATAGTGCCATACTAATTAACGATGTCCGAGATAGAGTAATCCTTTCAGATCAAGGAACTAGGCCACTCTGCAATCGTTGCGAAGCATATTTCCTTACTGACGATCTTGTTTTCATTGATAGAGAACGCGAGTATTCCATCGAAACGACGGAAGGTGAGCGTCGAGGCGGAGGACGACTGGACTTGGGAGTGCTGCATTTCGCACGTGCCGCCACTGCCTCTCGGTTTGCCTATGAGACTGGACACTATACGCGATTCCGCTCTCTGTCCGGAGAGATAAGGGTTCAGGATTGGAGTACAAATCAACGAGTGGCAGACATTCGTGTAAACGAACCCGCCGGGAACCCATCGGACGGCCTTAACCAAATGGCGCTTGCACTCTCCCCGGATGGGAAGTATCTGGCGGTCCTTCTCCATCACACCCTTTCCTGCTACCGTCTCCCGTAGTAGGCAGGTGGCCCGGTCATGAGAATCGCAGAGCCATGAAGATCGGGGCTGTGCCCCGTTCATCGCGCTCTGTGCGATGAGCGGGCGGGTGAGGATCGTGCTCGCCCACTCAAAACGGCGGGTGGCCCCGGTCTCCATGAGGTTCCCAAACCATGGCCGGGCCGCCCCCGGTCCCGATGGTCTTTTCTTCCCCCGCCGAGGGTGCCCCCGGTCCCTTGCCTTTGGGGACCGGGGACGGAAGCCACTCGTCTCTCCCCGACCGATCCCGAGGTGGAGCATCCTCGAAGTCGATGAAAGGCGAGCGCATCCGTTATCAGCAAACGGGAGAGTTCCACTTCCTCACGTTCAGTTGTTATCGCCGCCGTCCAACCCCGTCCACGGTCGTGGCCATGGAGCTATTTGAAGACGCTCTGGAACGCGTTCGCTTTCGCTATCTCTTCGTAGTTGCCGGCTACGTCGTAATGCCAGAGCACGTGCATCTGCTGCTCAACGAGCCCCAGCGCGGGCTCCTATCCAGGGCCGTTCAGGCCCTCAAGCTCTCCGTTTCCACGCGGGGCCGGGAAAGGCCCTTCTGGCAGGCGCATCCCTACGACTTCAACGTCTCGACCGCCGAGAAGTTTGTGGAGAAGCTGCGCTACATCCATCGGAACCCGCGGTCCCCGGCGCACGAACTTTGTGCGCTGGGGTGTAAGCCCGTCCGCCGAGGGCTGGTCCCCAGGCCGGAGGATTGGCGGTGGTCGAGCTTCCGCCATTATCAAACGGGCATGCGCGGAACCGTGGAGATCGAATCCGAGTGGGCCGCCCGCGAGAGAGGCTGGCAACTGCCCGAGTGGATGCGCTTCTGTCAGTCCGGCTCTTCCTCCCCGGTCCCCAATGGCGAGGGACCGGGGGCGCCCTCAGAAGGATAGAATCCCTCTTGAGATCGGGGCCACCCGCCGCAAATCCAACGAGCCAGAGAGGCCCTGCCCGTGTAGACATTTTGGAGACACTACACTGGGGTGAGCGAGCGCGAACCCTGCTCCGTCCATTGTTTTGTTGAACGTACGTTCTTGTTTCTTGGCAGGTGTGCCCGATTCGTCGGCGAGCGGCCCCGGTCACTTTCCCGGCTGCGGCTCGGCCTTCGGCTCCGGCGGCAGCTTCACGATCACTTCGTTCGGCTTGGCGTAGTGCAGCGTCTGGCGGGCTTCGTGCCCGATGGCCTCGGGGTCCGATTTCAGGTGTTCGATCCGGTTGTGCAGGCGGGCGTTCTCCTGCTCCAGGTCGCCAATCTCCTTGCGCAACTGAAGGTCCTCGGCGCGCTTCTGCTGCCAGACCGTGATCCCGTGCTTGCCGTTGACGACGTGCAGCAGCAGCAGCCCGGCCAGCCCCACGGCCACAACCGTGCCAGCCGGCCACCAGATGCGCCGCGTCCAGCCCGCCACGCTCTTGCTTGTCTCCGCGCCTGCCGCCCGCAACTGCTCGTTCGCCATTCCGTCCCGCTTTCCTCTCACACCGCCGGACGGCGAGAGCCCCCGCGAAGGAGGCTCTCCCTGGGGCGCGCCTGCCGGCCTTACAGCGAAACCAGAGTGGCTGTATCCCGAAGGCAAGGCCCTCAAGTCGACGCGACCAACAGGGAGCGGCGACCCTGCACCAAGCTCAATAGGCCACACCAACTCTGGTTTCGCTCTAGCTGAGTACGAAGGCCTTGGCCGCGGTGCTGAGAGCTTCCATATCCTGCTCGCTGCGCGCCTCGGTATAAGCCCGGACCACCGGCTCGGTGCCCGAAAGCCGGTAGCAGACCCACGATCCGTCCTCGAGAATGAGTTTCAGGCCGTCGGTGCGCACCACCTCGACCACCTTCCGCCCGCTCAGCTCCGTCGGATCGGTCTTCAACTTCTCAGTGAAGCGGTCCTTCGCCTCCGCGGTCAAGCGGAAGTTCTGCCGTTCGGGATAGAAGGAACCAACCTTGGCAAAGAGCTTCTTCAGTTGTTCGCCCAGGCTCTGTCCCCGGGTGGCCACCATCTCCGCCACCAGCAAGCCGGCCAGCACGCCGTCCTTCTCCGGCACGTGCCCGCGGATCGTCAGCCCGGCCGACTCCTCGCCGCCGATCGCGATCTTGTCCGCAATGATCAGCTCGCCAATGTACTTGAAGCCCACCGGGGTCTCGTAAAGCGGCACGTTGTGCAGCTTGGCCACGGCGTTGATCAGGTTGGTGGTGGCCACGCTCTTGGCCACCCCGTTGCGCCAGCCGCGCGTCTCCACCAGGTAGTCGAGCAGCAGGGCAATGATGTAGTTCGGCTGGATGAAGGTCCCGTCGGCGTCCACAATGCCGAAGCGGTCCGCGTCGCCGTCGGTGGCAATGCCGATGGCCGCGCCGATCTCCTTCATCTTGGCCTTGGCCTCGCCCAGCAGGTGGTCGTCCGGCTCCGGCGCGTGGCCGCCGAAGAGCACGTCGCGGTAGTCGTGGACGCACTCCACCGGCACGCCTGCCTCGGCCAGCAGCTCGGAGCTGTAGCCGCGTCCTGCCCCCCAGAAGGGATCGTAGACCACCTTGATGCCAGACTTGGCGATGGCTTTGAGGTCGACCAGCTCGGCCAGCCGGGCCAGGAAGGCGGGCTTCACGTCCGCCGTCTCAAAGCCGCCGGCCGGCGGCGCGCCCAGCGGAATCGGAGCGTCCGCCAGAGCCGCGGCTGCCGCCTCGATCTGTTTGGTCACCTCCGGCAGCGCCGGCGCCCCGTCGTGGGTCGAGAACTTGATGCCGTTGTACTCGGGCGGATTGTGCGAGGCCGTGAAGTTGATCGCCCCCGAGGTCTTCAGCGCGCGCACGGCGTAGGCGATCGCCGGTGTGGGCGCGGCGTCCGGAATCACAATTGGCGTGACCCCCGCCCCGGCCAGCACCCGCGCCGCCTCGTTCACAAAACTCTCGCCCAGGAAGCGTGGGTCGCGCCCCACCAGCACAAGGTGCGGCTCGGGCTGGGTCTTGACGTAAGCGGCAATGCCGGCCACTGCCCGGCGAATATTGGCCACGGTAAACTCGTCGGCCACGATCGCCCTCCATCCGGAGGTGCCGAACTTGATTGCTGTCGTCATCTTGAGTCTCCTCGGCGGCTGGGCACTTTGCCGCAATGTCCATGTTGCATCAGCGCATCGGCCGCGGGCAAGATACAGAGGGGCGCGCGCCTCCCGATTAGCGGGATGGATCGCGCTGGGCGGAAGGCTGTTTCAAATGGCGAACTACGGAGGCTTCGATGGACGGAACCAATGCCCGCATTGTGCTGACCACCTGTGACAACCCCCACGAGGCCACGCGACTGGCCCGGACGCTCGTCGAGGAGCGGCTGGCCGCCTGCGCCACCATCATTCCCCGCGTCGAGTCCATCTACCGCTGGGAGGGCGCCATCGAGTCCGGTACCGAGACCCTGCTGCTGCTGAAGACCGCCTCGGCCCAGGTCGACGCCCTCCGCGATCGCCTGCTGGCCCTCCACAGCTACCAGACCCCGGAGTTCCTCGTCCTGGATGTGGCCGGGGGGAGCGCCGGCTACCTCGCCTGGCTCCTTGCCTCGGTTGGCAAGGCCTGAGCAGGGCAATCGGATGAGCGGAAAAACTCAATAAAAGCCGAGCCTTGAAAGGGCACGGCTTCAGAGACCGTGGAAAAGCTCGACCAATGGCACGAAAAGAGTCAGGGCACGACTTCAGTCATGCCGATAAAGCCAATAGAATCCGTCGGGCTTCAGCCCCTGCGGTTGTCTTTCGGGACCATGCCCCCATCTCATGGCCACTTCCCGCTGCCCGTTCCGTCGCGCCATAACCGTCATCCGATCAACCCTTGCCGGAAATTCCGCCGCCCCGCCGCACAATGAAACCATGACCCTCACGCGGAGCGCCTTCCCGACCGAAAAGACGTCAGGCATCCACCCCCCCCCCGCATTTGTACAGAAACTGTATTTGGTCAAGCATGCTTGTCATTCCCGTCCAGCCCCGGAGACCCGGACGCTCCACCTGTATCTCGTTCCAAATCCGTCGCTTGCGCCCCCCTCGCCGCCTCCGCTCAGCTCCCGCACCCCCCCGTATTCGTACAGAAACTGTATTTGGTCAAGCATGCTTGTCATTCCCGTCCAGCCCCGAAGACCCGGACGCTCCACCTGTATCTCGTTCCAAATCCGTCGCTTGCGCCCCCCTCGCAGATTCCATTCAGCTCCCGGACCCCCTCCCCCTTACTGCCGCAGTTTGCAGGTGCGGGCTGAGGGGCGGCGGGGGCCGGTCTGGTATTCTGACCTGTCGCCCCATGCGCTGGTTTGTCATCATCCTCCTCATCTCGCTGGCGGGGCTGCTCTTTGCAGCCGGCGCGCTGGCTCGTCACGTCTGGTTGCAGCACCGCAATGCCAGCACCAGCCCGGACTCTGGCCCCGATGCGGGCCCTTCGGTCCTTCCCGGCCAGGCCGAGGAAGGCGACAACGAGGCGGAGCGCTGACGTCGGCCCGGCGTTCTCGCTTGAGCGGATATGTCTTTTTATTTGAGTTATTTACGGCACGGCTAGGGCCGTGCGTTTTAACCGGCCGGGAAGAGAAGCGGCAGACCGGCCGGACCGCTGTTTTGAAGGAGTCCAGGTGAACAAGGCACTTTCGTTCGAGGTGGTTGCGGGCGCTGCCCAGACCCGCGCCGCTCTGCGCTTCTGGTGCGTGGCGCTCGGGTTGAGCACCCTCATCGCGCTCTGCGCCCGGGTGGCGCTCCCGCTCGGCTTCACGCCGGTTCCGCTTTCCCTCGGCCCCTGGGCCGTGCTGGTCGTCGGCCTGCTGGCGCGTCCGCGGCTGGCCGCGACGGCCGTCGCCCTCTATCTTGCCGAAGGCGCGCTCGGCCTGCCGGTCTTTGCCTCGGCGCCCCTGGGCGTTGCCCACCTGCTGGGACCCACGGGCGGCTACCTGCTGGCATGGCCGCTGGC
>JBAVMZ010000553.1:0-2015 GCA_049690595.1 Occallatibacter sp.
CGTCGACGGCAGCGCGACGATGGGCACGCCGCCCTTCGAGCGCGCCGCGCCACGGATAAAATCCACCTGGCCGCCGAAGCCCGAGAACGGCCGCGTTCCCATTGAGTCCGCACACACCTGGCCCGTCAAATCCAGTTGCAGCGCCGAGTTGATGGCCACCATCTTCTCGTTCTGCGCCACAACGTACGGATCGTTGGTAAAGCCGATCGAGCGGAACTCGAAGACCGGATTCTCGTCGATGAAATCGAAGAGCCGCTGCGTGCCCAGCACGAACGAGACAATAAACTTACCGCGATGAATCGAGCCGCCCTGCGCGTTCATCGCGCCGGACTCGATGAGATCGATCACCCCGTCGGAGAACATCTCGGTGTGAATTCCCAGATTCTTTTTGTCGCCCAGGCAGGCCAGCACGGCGTCCGGAATTCCGCCGATCCCGGTCTGTATCGTCGCCCCGTCGGGAATCAGCGCGGCCACGTTCTCGCCGATGCGCCGTTGCAAGTCGGTAATCGGCTCCGAATGCAGTTCGAGCAGCGGCCGCGAGGTCTCGACGATCGCCGATAGCTGACTCACGTGCAACTGCGTGTCGCCGAAGGTGCGCGGCATGCGCTCGTTCACCTCGGCGATCACCATCGAAGAGGCAAGCGCCGCCGTCTTGGTCGACTCGACGGTCGTGCCCAGCGAAACAAAACCGTGCTTGTCCGGCGGCGAAACCTGCACAAAGGTTGCGTCGATGCGCAGCGCGCCCGACTCGATCAGCCGGTCGATCTCGCCCAGGAAGATCGGCGTGTAATCGGCGCGGCCGGCCTGCACCGCCTCGCGTACATTCTCGCCCAGAAACAATCCGCGATGACGGAAGACGCCCGCGTACTCGGGCCGCGTATAGGCCGCCTCGCCCAGCGTCTTCATGTGCGCGATCTCCACGTCGCGCAACTCGCCAGCGCGCGCCACCAGCGCGTCGATCAGGGGTTTCGGTGTGCCGCAGCCCGACTGAATCCAGATGCGGTCTCCAGACCGGACTGCTTCCACGGCTCGATCCGCGTTCATGCACCGGTTACGATATTCGTCGCGCCAATTCATCCGCGCTTGCCTCCGGGAGCCCGCCCGATTGCGAGTTGCATCCTGCCGGACAACGCTCCCTCTTCCGGCCCGATCAAACCGGCGCGGCCGCCCGCTATCTTAACCGGCAGCGCCCGGGAAAGGGGCAAATAGCCCCCGAGCCCGAACCATTCTCTGACCCGGTTAGACCGCCCGCAGTGACGACGGTCACGCTCCGGACCTGCCCACCGGGAAGAGTAACCGCGTTCAAAATAAATTAGTTAGCCGCCGCATCGAGGCCGGCGAACCACCTGCGGCAACCCCTCATGCCGGGCTCGGCGGAGTGCTGCGAAGGCACCTCCAACCCGTTTGCCTTCAATCGAAAGGGACGCTTCTCGATGCCTCGAAATCGGGTGTAAAAGGAAGGCCGCCGCAGTCGCGGGTCCACGGCGGATTCGGAGGTTCGTCGCGGGAGGTCGATGCATTCTCTGGCGCGTTTCCTCACGAAGTATGCACTGCGCACACACTTCGTGACCACGGGCGGACTCAGAATTTGCTCTAAACTGGCTCGCATGGATGTGACTTTGGTTTGGCGCGCGCGCTGGGCAGTGCGAACCTCGGCGGCCATGCTCGGCTTTACCGCTGTCGCCGCCGAGTCCGTGCTCTTGCGTGCCACCATGGCGCTCATCGACGGGAGCGAGATTTCGATCGGCATGGTGCTGGCGGCATGGCTCCTCTGGACCGCGGTAGGCAGCGCGGTGGGAAGCGCGCTAACGCGCCGCGCGAGCAATTCACGCGCAGTGGTAGCGGCGCTCGAATGCGCCATGGGCATTGGGCTGTGCCTGGCGCTCGGCGGCCTGCATCTCTGCCGGCTGGCGTGGGCCGCAACCCCGGGCGAGATGCTCGCGCCGGAAAAGGTCCTCCTCGCCGCAACGCTCTCCGTGAGCCTCTTCTGTCTGGCCGCGGGAGCCGTCTTTGCC
>JBAVMZ010000554.1:0-3346 GCA_049690595.1 Occallatibacter sp.
AAAAAGAGCTCACCCGAGGCGACGGTCCGCGAGTCGATCGAGTATCCGGCGACGGGCAGCGCGCCGGGCGCCGCAACAGAAGCCGGCGCCTCCAGCATTGCGCCCGCGCCCATGGCGGCTTCAGCCAGCGTCAGCTTCATTGCGCGCCTCCGTACCCGAGCGCGGCCAGCGCGGAGCGCGCCACCTCGGCGTCGTCGAATGGGATGGTACGGCCTGCCACGATCTGCTCTTTCTCATGGCCTTTGCCGGCAATCAGAACCACTTCGCCGGGCCGCGCTTCGCTAAGGATAAGCCCGATGGCCGTGGCGCGGTCCGGCTCCACGGTGTAGCGCGCGCGGGCGGCTTTGAGGCCGGGCTCGATCTCGGCCAGGATGGCCAGCGGTTCTTCCGAGCGGGGATTGTCGCTGGTGGCTACAACAAAGTCGCTGCCCTGGCCCGCGGCCAGGCCCATCTTGGGCCGCTTGGTGCGGTCGCGGTCGCCGCCGCAGCCGAAGAGCGTGAGAACCCGTCCGCCGGTGCGCGCGGTCATCTGCCGGGCCAGCGCTGTGAGGTTGCGCAGCGCGTCGTCGGAGTGGGCGTAGTCGACGATGACCGTGAAAGGTTGGCCGCCGTCGACCGGCTGGAAGCGGCCGGGGACGGGTTGGAGGCCTCCGATGCTCTCGACCAAAACGTCAAAAGAAATGCCGCGCGCGTGAGCGGCGGTGAGCGCGGCGAGCAGGTTGAGGATGTTCACTTCGCCGGCCAGGCGCGACTCGACGGTGGCGCTGCCGGCCGGGGTTTCCAGCTCGATCGTGGCGCCCGCGGGCGTCAGGCAGTAGCTGGCCGCGCGCCACTCGCCGGCCTCGATGCCGTAGGTGCGAATCTCGGCGCCGGCGCTGCGGGCAGCCTCGGCCAGAGCGGCGCTGTGCGGGTCCCCGGCGTTCAGCACTGCCACGCGCGGCGCCGGGTAGCGCGTCCCGTCGAAGAGCAGGCGCTTGGCGGCGAAGTACTTCTCCATGGCGCCGTGGTAGTCCAGGTGGTCGCGCGTCAGGTTGGTGAAGACGGCCACGTCGAACGGAACGCCCCACGCGCGCCCCTGGTCGAGGCCGTGGCTGGAGACCTCGGTGACCAGTTCGGTGGCGCCGCGGGCCGCGCCCTCGGCCATCAGCTCGAAGAGGTCGCGCGACTCGGGCGTGGTGTGCACCGAGGGCCGCACCTCGCCGGCGACGTGGTACTCGATGGTGCCAATCAGCACCGTTTTGCGCGCAGCGGCGTTCAGCAGCGACTCGAGAAGAAAGGCGGTGGTGGTCTTGCCGTTGGTGCCGGTGATGCCGGTGGCGGCAAGCTTGCGCTCCGGGTGGCCGAAGAAGGCGGCCGAGGCTTCCGCCAAGGCGCGGCGGCCGTGCTCGACCTCGAGCATCGGCAGGCCGGCGTTGTAGACCAGGTGGTGATCGAAGGCGGTGGAGGAGTCGGTGATTAGGCCGAGAGCGCCGGCGGCCACGGCCTTGTCGATGTAGCGGTTGCCGTCGGTCGAGCCGCCGCGCATGGCGACGAAGACCGCGCCCGGCCGTACGCGCCGCGAGTCGTACTCGACGCCCGCGACAGGCTCCGCCGAGTCTCCGGATCGGCCGGTGGCCGTCACTTCCGCTGCCAGTTCGTTCCAGTTCATATCGAGAACCATTGTAGTTGGCGGGATTGGACGTGCCGGCTTCGGGCGCCGTCACGGGAAGGAATCGACAAAAGCGGCGACGCCGTCCATCAGGATACTTCCGCCGCCGTCCCCGGCTTGCTCGGCGGCTTCCAGAAGCCCGGCAAGCGCGGCCCTCATGCGGTCGTATTCGTCAGTGGCCTCGGCCTCCGCTTCGAAGAAGCGGGTGTGGAGCATCCAGCCGTAGATGCCGCAGGTGATGGCGAAGGGCACGATGCGGCCGCCGCGTTCGAGGGTGATACGGGCGCCGAGAATGTGCTCTTCGTCGCGCAGAATGACGCCTTCCTCGGAGCCCGTCTGGCCGAGCGTCTTGCCGTCTTCGAAGGGGTACCAGCCAGGCTCCGTCATGGCAAGAACCTCCCCGCTTTCAGCCATTCTGTGGGTCTTCGCAACCAGCTATGCGATCGAAGATCAGGATGGCGCTGTGCACGCACGCTGCCTGAACGGCGGTCCAGTTCCGCCATTCCGGCGCCAACTGCTTGTACTCGGCAAGGTTGACTTCATCCAGGTCGTAAGGCAGGGGAGCCGCCAGTTGAACCTGGAGTTGCTGCAAAGCCGATTCCCCGTTCGGCTGCGGATAGAGCCGGTCAAAGGATCGGAGCGCTGCGATTGCCGCATCGTCTCCCGTTCGATCGAAGAGCGCCGCAAAGTCGAGGTAGTCGCGGGTTGCGTTGCGCTTGAGAATCAGAACGGCCTTGATGCGCAACATCTCGGCGAGTGTTGGAATGGTCAGCCGCTGACCGAACCGCTCGATTTCGCTGGTTTCCAGCGGCTCTTCGCGAATCAACTGGCGCACACCGGTCTCGATGCCGTCGAGGCTGCCCAGGATCTGCACCGGCGGCCGTATGCGCGCCGTCTTCCACCCGGCAACCGACTCAAGCTCGGCCAGGACCTGCTCAAACCGACCGCGGAGGCCAGTCAGAACATGATCCGCATCGGCCGAAAACCGGTGACCGGCGTAAATGGCCGCGGCTGTGCCTCCCACCAGCACCGCGCCGGGAAGAAGGCGCTGCAGGTGAGCGGCGGAGGCCAGCACCTGCTCCCATTCAGGCAGTGTGGAGATGCTGTTCGGCATACTGCCTCCAGAAATGGTGGCGCTGTGCGCAGGGATCGTTGGCATGAGCGAGCGCCACGCGAAGAATCCGCTCCATCACGGCGCGTTCCCTGAGGGCGACAGAACGCAGCCGGGCCCAATCCTCCCGCTTTCCCCGCTCGATCACGTCGTCGAGGGCGGCAAGCGTGTATTCGGAGTGATTCAGGTGCCGGTGCCGCATCGTTCTCCCCTTTGCTCGCGGCCTTCTATCAGCGATCACGAATGTCAGCGATCACGAAGAAGATAGCACGAACGGGGCCCGGCCGCGGCTCTGAATCCTCGGCTCGCGGCGCGATGGCGCAAGTCACCGCCCGCAGCGGACGACGATCTTCGTTCCCGGATCGACCAGCGTGCCCGGCGTGGGAACCTGCTCGCGCACCGTGCCACTGCCGGCGATCTCCACCTGGAGCCCGGCGGCTGTCGCCTGTTCGATGACCTTGCGGATGGGCAGGCCGAGGAGCGAGGGCACGCGGATGCGCTTCACATCGGAGACGGCGATGCTGGTCGTGGGCTGCTGTGCGGCACGGGCCGGCGGCGGCGCGGCGGGCGCGGCGGCGGACTTCCCG
>JBAVMZ010000555.1:0-4582 GCA_049690595.1 Occallatibacter sp.
CGATGAGCCCTTCGGCGCATCCGCCAAACCCATCGCCGAGCCGATTCCAAGCCGTTCCACGGCCCTCCACCCTTGAAACACCACACCGATCACCACAAAATCAACTCGTGTGAGAAATTGCGGCTAGCAGGCCGGGAGCTGGGCTTTCTGTTCAAAAAGACACAACTGCCGGGTGCCCCGTCCCTGGCGCGGCTCCCTCGCGACAGGGATGGGAAAGCAGGAACATCGAAGCAAAGCTCGGGGCAGCAGAAGTTAGGGAACCTCTGATTAAGTCGAGGTCTTGAAGGGTACGGGCTTCAGCCCGTACGTTAAGTCCAGCAGAATGAATCGGGCTTTAGCCCCTGAGGGAGTAGGATGCGCGTTTTTCAGAGCTTCCCTAGCTGCCCATGGCAAACGCGCGGCCGGATTCGAGTAACTTCGCGACGGCTTCCTTCGATGTCGACTCGGTGTAAACGCGCAGCAGCGGCTCGGTGCCGCTGGCGCGGAAGAGTATCCAGGTCTCAGCGGCGTTCGGCTTCGTCTTCGCCTCCGGGTTATCGAGGAAGAACTTGACCCCGTCCAGGGTCTCGGTGCGGAGGAGCTTCATGCCGGCGACGGCCACGTCTCCCGGCTTCACGGCCAGGGCCCGCGCAATCGCGGCCTTCTTCAACTCGTCCGGAATGTGCAGATCCACGCGGCCGTACTGGTGCTCGCCGTACTCGGCCTGGAGGTCGGCGACGAGCTGGCCCAGCGTCTTGCCCTCCTCGGCCATCACGTTGGCCAGCAGCAGCGCGTTCAGCAGGCCGTCGCGCTCCGGCAGGTGGCGCTGGAAGCCGATGCCGCCCGACTCCTCGCCCCCCATCACGATCTCGCGCTCCAGCATGTAATCGCAGACGAACTTGAAGCCGATGCCGTGCTCGATCAGCTCGCGGCCGTGTTTGGCACAGATGCGGTCAAGCATCTTGGTTGTGTTGAAGGCGCGGGTGACGGCGCCCGGCCAGCCCTTGCGCCGGAGAACCCAGCTGAGCAGCACGGAGTAGATCTTGTGCGGGTCCACGAAGTTGCCGTCCTCGTCGGTGGCGCCGATGCGGTCGGCGTCGCCGTCGGTGCAGAGGCCGGCGGCGGCGCAGTGGGCCACCACCGCCTCGCCCAGGGCACGAATGTGCGGCTCGATGGGTTCGGGATTGATGCCTGGAAAGAGCGGGTCGGGGTTGCCGCGGATCTGGAAGTGGGAGACGCCGAGGCGGGTGAAGATGTCGGAAAGATACGTCCCGCCGGCGCCGTACATCGAGTCGATGACGAACGTGAGGCCGGAGCGGGCGATCAGGTCGAGGTCGGCGAAGGACTCGATGGCATGGAGATACTCGGGGAGGAAGTTGACCTCGACGATGGGGGCGGGGGTGGCGGCGCGCGGGGCAGGTGTCCCGAGGAAGCTCTCGATCTCCGCCATGATCGAGGGCTTGCCGGAGCCGCCGTACCAGGCTTTGTATTTCACGCCGTTCCACTGTGCCGGGTTGTGCGAGGAGGTGATCATGATGCCGCCGGCGGCGCCCCGCGCTCTTACACCGAAGGAGAGCGCGGGCGTGGGAGTGACGCGATCGGCGAGCAGGACCGGGATGCCGGAGGCCGCGGCCACTTCGGCGCAGGCGCGGGCGAAGGCGCGAGAGGCGAAGCGGGTGTCGTAGCCGATGCACAGGCCCTTGGCGGGCTCCTCTTTGGCGTGGACGTAGCAGGCGATGGCGGCGGCGGCGGTGCGGACATTGGCAAAGGTGAAGTCGTCGGCGATGACGGCGCGCCAGCCGTCGGTGCCGAACTTGATCTGGGGATGGGCCATGAAGAGGTGCTCCTGCACAGAGTCGAATAGACAGGATAAAGGAGTGGGGCGTGGCTTGGCTTGCGGGCCGTGGCGCCGGCAGGGAACTGTACGGAAGCTCCGAAGCCGCCATGGATAGCCTTCCTTACGCTGACGGCAACCAGCGCAAGGCCCTGACGGCCTCCTCCGCGTTGATCCAGGTCAACGGCCTTTGCGGTCCGGCCGACCCAGGAGGGCGTGCATCCGAGCCCCGCAGGCATGGCCGCTGGCGAGATTGGCTGGGAGCGGTTGACCGCCCGGTTTGGTCGCAAATCGAGCCAGGTTCGGGCCTGTCCGCTCCCGGATTCCGGGATTTCCTCTTCCCAGCCTCCCCGGGGGCCATGTTAAAGTGGTGTGAATGCAGGGATTCCCCGCCCGCATGGATTGAACAACCGGCCGTTTCCGCGGTTGTTGGGGTTCTATGGACGCTCTCTTATTCGCCACTCCTCTCTTCTTCCAAAACACATCCCCTTGTTGTTCCCAACGAAATCTCGTGCTCGCACTGTTGTCTGGGAGGCCCAGGCGGCTCCGGAATCTCTCCGGCCGCATTGGTGAATTCTGATGGCCGATCTGGCCGCACTTGTCGAAGCCCTGCCTGCAACCTCGTCCCGGCCCGCAACGGCCGCGCTGCCGCCTCCTGTTGTGCTGCCCCATCGCGGCCTTCACACCCGGGCCGGCCGCATCGGCCTTGCCATCTTTCTGGCTGCCCTGAGCGCAGGTCTCTGTTACATCGCATTTCACGTTGCCCGCGATCTGAGCGCGGTTTCCATTCCCAGCGTGGGGCCATTCCTGCTGTTGGGCCTGGCCCTGCTCATCGCGCTCGGTTTCGAGTTCGTCAACGGCTTTCACGACACGGCCAACGCCGTGGCCACGGTCATCTACACTCACTCGCTGGAGCCCAGCGTCGCCGTGGTCTGGAGCGGCTTGTGCAACCTGGCCGGCGTGATCACCTCGTCGGGCACGGTCGCCTTTGCCGTCATCACGCTGCTGCCGGTCGAGCTGATTCTGCAGGTCAGCTCCGGCGCCGGCTTCGCCATGGTCTTTTCCCTGCTGATCGCGGCCATTCTGTGGAACCTGGGGACGTGGTGGTTCGGCTTGCCAGCCTCCAGCTCGCACACCATGGTGGGCTCCATTCTCGGCGTCGGCCTGGCGAACCAGCTGATGAATTTCCGCGCGGGCACCTCGGGCGTGGACTGGGAACAGGCGACGAAGGTCTTCAAGGCGCTTATCATCTCGCCGCTGGTCGGCTTTGCCGCCGCCGCCCTGCTGCTGCTCTTCTTCAAGCTGGTCCTCAAGTTCCCGGCCGCGGTCAGCGCGGTGACAGGCGCCGGCGCGGCCGCGGGGGCGCTGCTGGCGCCCTTCGGCACCTTTGGCGCGCTGTGGGCGCAGACTCCTCTGGCGGGCCGTCTGGCGATTGCCGTGCTCGCCGGCCTCTTCGTCGCTTTCGTTCTCTACCGGCTGGCGCGCTTCCTGGCCAACTACCCGCTCTTCTCCGCGCCCAAGGGGTACAAGCCGCCCCCGTTCCCCGTCCGCGCCATGATGATCCTGACCTGCACCGGCGTCAGCTTCTACCACGGCTCGAACGACGGCCAGAAGGGAATGGGCCTCATCATGCTGATTCTCATCGGCACGGTGCCCACGGCCTACGCCCTCAACCACGCCTTCACACCGCGCGACGCGCAGCAGTTCGTGGCCATCAGCAGCGAAGCCGGGCACATTCTCGACCGCCATGTCGATCCCCGCGGCATCCTGGGCCCCGACGCCCGCGCCGAGGTCACCGACTATCTGCGCACCAGGCAGTTGCAGCCCGACACCGTCCTGGCGCTGCGCGAGCTGGTGGAGGATCTTGACCACGAGGTGGCGCTCTACGGGGCCTTCAAGGCCGTGCCTGCCGCCGAGCAGACCAACGTTCGCAACGATATGTACGTGGCAAGCGAGGCCTTGAGGCTGATGGCCAAGACGCACAATCCCGCCTTCACGCCCCAGGAATCCGCCGTGCTCGATCGCTACAAGAGCACGTGCGACAAGGCCACCAAGTACATTCCCGACTGGGTCAAGGTGGCAGTGGCTCTGGCGCTCGGGCTGGGCACCATGGTGGGCTGGCGGCGCATCGTCGTCACCGTGGGCGAGAAGATCGGCAAGCAGCACCTTGCCTACGCCCAGGGCCTCAGCGCCGAGCTGGTCGCCATGTGCACCATCTTTGCCGCCAACACTTACGGCCTGCCGGTCTCGACCACGCACATTCTCAGCTCCGGCGTGGCCGGCACCATGGCCGCAAACGGCAGCGGCATTCACTTGACCACGGTGCGCAACATCGCGGTGGGCTGGGTCTTTACGCTGCCGGCCGCGGCGCTGCTCTCCGGGCTGCTCTACCTGCTCTTCCACTCCCTGGCCTGAAACGGATGCTTCACGGCTCGAAAGGCGTCTGCATCCGCAGGCGCCTTCAGCTTGCTGAAAAACTCAATCAAAAAGTACGAAGTGTCAGGACAGCCGCCCAATTGGGCTCACGATCTTCGTGCGATTGTCCTCGTCACGCGCCGCGCCGGTCGGCCAGCCATCCCCCGTCTCTGCTGACCTCGAACTTCCCAACTGCCCATTACGGACCCGCAGACGTGGCGGTGTGGCAGGGGAGAGCGGATTGCCGTTTCCCCCGGTGCCGATTGGGCTGTGCCGATCGGGCGCGGGCGGCGGAATACCGGCGATGCTACTTTTTGCCGCCGGGCAACATCCCTTTCAGTCGCGCCATCAGCC
>JBAVMZ010000556.1:0-7429 GCA_049690595.1 Occallatibacter sp.
GCGCCCAGCCGGCGCGAGCGGCGCCAGCAGTCGCGCCACGGGGTGGACACTTCGGCGGTCATCCAGCTGGTCAAGATCGGCTCCAGGCTGCCGGCCGCATCCTGGATCTGAGCATGAGCGGCTGCCGCATCCGCACCGACGAGCGCTTTCCCGTTGGCATCTACACGCGCATCGAGATCGAGTTCCGGCTGGAGGGGCTGCCCTTCCGCCTCGGCGGAGTGATCCAGGCCATCCACGACCGCTTCCATATCGGCATTCGCTTCCTGGACATGAGCCCGCGCAAGCAGGGGCAGGTAGAGCAGTTGATCGAGGAGATGCGAGAGATGCGGGAGCGGCAAGAGCCGGGCGCGGCCCCCGGCGACGAAACAGGCTCTACAATGGGGGCTGGCTCTCCGCAGCAAGCCAATGGAGCGCCGTGACCCAGTAGTTACGGAGCGAGACTTGCACCGGGTTGAGATTCCTGAGGATCTGAACGGCGTTTTGGCGGAAGCGTGGGCGGCGGCCCGGGGGGTTCCCGGGTTTCTGCTGGAGGCCGAGGCGCGCTTTCTGGGCATGGCGGCCGCATGTACCCCGGGCAAGGGCGCGATTGTCGAGATCGGCAGCTTCAAAGGCAAATCCACGGTGATGGTGGCCAGGGTGGCGCGCCACTACGGGCTGGGTCTGGTGGTCGCCATCGATCCGCACACCTTCAACAATCCGGAGCTGGAAGCGCACCGGACGACGCCGGAGGCGAGCTCCTTTGAGGAGTTTCTCTCCAACCTGGCGAGGGCCGGGGTCGCGGACCAGGTGGATGTGCGGCGCGACTTCTCCGCCAACGAAATGCGCGGCTGGAGCGCGCCGATCCGGCTGCTGTGGATCGACGGCGACCACTCCTGGCATGGTGCAAAGGCCGACTTCGACGGCTTTCTGCCGCATGTGATTCCCGGCGGGGTGGTGGTGCTGCACGATGCGCTGCATGCCTTTGCCGGGCCGATTCGCGTGTTTGTGGAGCAGATGCTGCGGTCGGCGAGCTTTGGCGCCGCGGGCTTTGTGGGTTCAATCGCCTGGAGCCAGTTCCGTCCCGAGGATGGCGCGGCGTTCGCGGCCCAGCGGGCGCGGGTGGAGAGGCAGGCGGCAAGGCTTATCCCCTACACTGCGGACGACGGCCGGTTGCACGGACTCAAGAAGCTCGCGTACAAGCTGAACCGCTCGCGCGTGCGGCGTGCTGCCCTGCCGCCGGCCGAGTGGGCCGCGCGAATGGACGGCGCGCGCTGAGGAAGCTCGCGAGTCGAACCGGTTCACAGATGCCTTACCGCCGCCCGCGCTGGCGCTGCAGTTCGCGGTAGAGGGCGCTCTTGGATTGGCCCATCTCGCGCGCCAGGCGCTTGAGCGCTTCTTTCTCGTCGATGCCGGCTTCCTTTTCCATGCGGGCGAGGCGGGCGGAGAGCTTCTCCGCTGGCGTTCCGGAGGGGTCGGCGACGGCCGGCCGCGGGCGAGCGTCGACGACGAGTGTGATCTCACCGCGGACGCGGTCGCGGGTGCCGAGATCTCGCCGGGCCTCGGCGACGGGCAGGCGCAGGAACTCCTCGTGCACCTTGGTCAGTTCGCGGGCGACGACAACGGCGAGCACCGGTCCCCAGACGGCTTCGAGATCGGCGAGCGTTTCCAGGATGCGATGGGGTGCTTCGTAGAGGACGAGCGTGCGCGGCGCCGCGGCGGTGTCGATCTCCGCGGCGAGCGATTCCAGGCGCGTCCTGCGGGCGCCTGCCTTCTCGGGCAGAAAGCCCAGGAAGTGGAATTCTCCCGTGGGCAGGCCGCTGGCGACCAGCGCCGAGAGGGCCGCGTTGGCGCCGGGGATGGGGACGACCGGGATGCCGGCGGCGACGGCCGCGGGGACCAGCCAGCCGCCGGGATCGCTGATGCCGGGCATACCGGCGTCGGAGACCAGGGCGATGCGGGCGCCCGCGCGTAGAGCCTCGATCAGCTCCGCGGAGCGGGCGTGCTCGTTGTGCTGGTGGCAACTGACGGTGGGCGCGGCGATGGAGAAGTGGTTGAGCAGCTTCTGGGTCTGGCGGGTGTCTTCGCAGGCGATGCGGTCGGCCTGGCGCAGGACCTCGAGGGCGCGCAGGGTGATGTCGCCCAGGTTGCCGATGGGGGTGGCGACCAGGTAGAGGCCCGGAGCCAGCGGTGCGCCTTCGCCGGCCATCGGCGTCAGTCTCCGCTCTGGGCGCGCTCCATGCGGCGCTGCTCACTGAGCAGGGTCATGGAGCTCATCAGGTTCTGCACGCTGACGATGCCGACGACTCGACCGGCTTCGGTGACTGGGATGAGAGCGAGGCCGCGGCCGGCAGTGATGCGGCGGATGGTGGCGCCCAGGGTGTCCTCGGGGCGAGCCACCTGGAAGGCGCGCGACATGATCGACTGCACGTAGCCGTTGCCGTCGTTCCGCAGCGCGTCCACGATCCGCTGCCGGTTCACGATGCCCACAAGCTGCGGGCCGCGGACCACCGGGAAGTCCTCCTGCAGCGAGTGGATGCAGCGGGCCAGCGCGTCGGCCAGCGTGTCGGAGGGCGAGAGGGTGGCGAAGTCGGTGAGCATCACCTCGCGCATGCAGACGGTGTCTACCACGGACTGGAAGAAGACGCCCTGGTCCTCGATCTGCGCGCCAATCATGATAAAGAAGCCGGCGATAATGAGCCACGGCGCGTGCAGCGCCATGCCGCCCACCATGGCGACAAGCGCCAGGATCTGGCCCATGCCGGCGGCGGCGCGGCTCGCAGGGGCGAAGCCGTGCTTGCGGGCAAAGCTGCCGCGTAGAAGGCGGCCCATGTCCAGAGGGTAAGCCGGCAGCAGGTGAACCAGGCCGAGGCCTGCCTGCATCCACAGGGTGGAGCGTACCAGGAAGGCGGAGGAGATCAGCGGCGGGGCAAAGAGAGGGACGTTGCCGCCCGCGCCCAGGAAAGCCGCCGCCAGCACCAGCGCCGTGGCCAGATTGGCCACGGGTCCGGCCAGCGCCAGCGCGAACTGGCTGCCGCCGCGGTTGGCGTTCTCCTGGCTCTCCGGGTTGGCGTAGGCAAACAGGCTGCCGATGGGCAGCAGCAGCAGGGCGCGC
Source organism: Occallatibacter sp. (assembly GCA_049690595.1). GTDB lineage: Bacteria > Acidobacteriota > Terriglobia > Terriglobales > Acidobacteriaceae > Telmatobacter. The sequence continues at coordinate 3,092 of JBAVMZ010000556.1, forward strand.
AGCTTCAGCTCAAACCAGGCGGCCACCAGTAACCGGGCCGTGTCGCGAACCAGCACGGCGGCGCAGAGTGCGAAGAAAAGACCCAGGCCGCGGAGCAGGCCGTCGGCCGCGCTCAGGCCCAGGCAGACCAATGCCAGCAGGGGGAAGAAGGCGTGGATGCGCAACTCGACGCCCATCCAACGGCCCAGCGGGATTGACCAGCCGCGCATACAAACGATTGTAGAGGCTCAGGGGGCGTCCCCGGTCAACGACCATCGCAATGTTGCGCGCGGAACCGGCTTGACATCGGAATCCTGCGCGGCAGTTCGAGCGTGCTTGAGCCGCGGGCGGCGGGCTCCGCCGCAGCGCCACCGCGGTGATGGCCGCAACGCTGGCGCAACGGCGGGCTGGGGTATTCTGATTTTCGATGCGCATCATCGCAGGGGAGTTTCGGTCGCGCACGCTGGAGGCCCCGGCCGGCATGGCCACACGGCCCACCAGCGACCGGCTGCGCGAGACGCTGTTCAACGTGCTCGGCGCGCGGGTCGAGGGCGCGCGTTTTCTGGATCTTTATGCCGGATCGGGCGCGGTGGGGCTGGAGGCGCTGAGCCGGGGCGCGCGCGAGGTGGTCTTTGTGGAGCGGGCGCCGGCGGCGGTGAAGGCGATGCGGGCGAACCTGGCGCGGCTGGGCGTGAGCGAGGGGTTTCGCGTCGTGGTGGCGGGCGTGGGGGCGTTCTTGAAGAAGCCGGTGGCTGAGTCAGGCCTCGATGTGGTTTTTCTCGACCCGCCCTGGGATGCGGCGAACGAGTACGATGTCGCGCTCGGGCTGCTCAGCGGCGCGGCGGCGGGTGTGCTGGCGGAGGGCGCCGTGGTGGTAGCCGAGCACCGGCGCAAGGTGAAGCTGGCGGATGGTTACGGCATGCTCAAGCGCGTGCGTCTGCTGGAGCAGGGGGACGCGGGGTTGAGCTTTTACGAAGGGCAGCGAAGTTAGCGCGGTGAGCAGCCCGTGGTGAAAGTCAGGTTTTGAAGGGGCACGACTTCACAGCTGCAAAAAACTCAATTCAAGGGCAAAAAGCGTCAGGGCACGACTTCAGAGGCTGCGGAAGATTCAATTCAAGGGCAAGAAGCGTCAGGGCACGACTTCAGAGGCTGCGGAAGATTCAATTCAAGGGCAAAAAGCGTCAGGGCACGACTTCACAGGCTGCGGAAAAACCCGAGACATGGCACGAAAAGTGTGTCAGGGCACGACTTCAGTCGTGCCGAAAGTGCCAAAAAATCAACCGGGCTTTAGCCCCTGCGGGATGTTTTTCAACGAGTTGGACTTTTACCACGGCCTGTTAACGGAGTAACCGGAGAAATGCGCCGGCTTGTTCGGCGTGGGGGATTGGGTATGAAGCGGATTCTGGTGTTGGTGGTGGCGGTTGTTCTGGCGGCGGCGGGCGCGCGGGCGCAGGCGCCGGCGGCGTGGGGGATTGGGCCGTTTGCGCGGCCTTCGGTGGGCAACCCGGTGGTGACGCCGAACAAGGAGTCGACTTTCATCGACCCGGTGCTGAAGACTGCGGCGCACTGGGAGGCGCTGCACACCTTCAACCCGGCGGCGATCGTGCGCGAGGGCAAGGTGGTGGTGCTCTACCGCGCCGAGGACGACTCGGGGGCGATGGCGATCGGCATGCACACCTCGCGGCTGGGCATGGCGGTGAGCGAGGACGGCATCCACTTTACGCGGCGGGCGGCGCCGGTCTTTTTTGCGGCCCAGGACGGCGAGAAGACGCGCGAGTGGCCGGGGGGCGTCGAGGACCCGCGCATTGTGGAGAGCGAGGACGGCACCTATGTGCTGACCTACACGCAGTGGAACCGGGAGACGTATTCGGTGGGGATTGCGACGTCGCGCGACCTGGAGCACTGGACCAAGCACGGGCCCGCGTTCTTCACGGCCGAGGGGGGCAAGTACGCGGGTCTGAAGTACAAGTCGGCGGGGATTGTGACGCGGATGGACGCGGCGAAGGGCCGGCTGATCGCGGCCAAGATCGGCGGGAAGTACTGGATGTACTGGGGCGAGGGGACGATTCACCTGGCCACCTCGGAGGACCTGATTCACTGGACGCCGGTGGAGGACGCCGCGGGCAATCCGGTGGAGCTGCTGAAGCCGCGGGCGGGGCGCTTCGATTCGAGCTTCCCGGAGACGGGGCCGCCGCCGGTGGTGACCGAAGCGGGGATCGTGATGCTCTACAACGGCAAGAATGCGGGCAAGGACTCGCCGGTGGCGGGCGATCCGGCGCTGGGCGAGAATGCCTACGCGGCGGGCGAGGCGCTGTTCGACGCGAAGAACCCGGGGCGGCTGATCGCGGAGAAGGACGAGCCGGTGCTGAAGCCGGAGCTGCCGTACGAGAAGACCGGCCAGTACGCGGCGGGGACGACCTTTGCCGAAGGGCTGGTCTTCTTCCACGGCAAGTGGCTGCTCTATTATGGCTGCGCCGATTCGCTGGTGGCGGTGGCCGAGGCGGCCAAGTGAGGCGAGCCGGCGGCCGGTGAGTCCGGCCGCAGGGGCCGGGCAACGGCAACGACGGTGACAGCGCCCAGGGCCAGGCAGAGCGCGACAGAGGCCAGGCCGGCGACGTGGGAGTGGGTGGTCTCGCGCAGCCAGCCCATGACCGTCGGGCCAAAGAAGCCGCCCAGGTTGCCAATGGAGTTGATGATGGCGATGTGGGCGCCCACCGCCGCGCCGGCCAGGCTCACGGTGGAGGCGCTCCAGAAAACGGGCATGGCGGAGAGAACCCCGCAGGCAGCCAGGGCAAAGCCGGCGATGGCGGCCCATGCCGTGGGAGCGAGAGCCGCCAGCAGGAAGCCCGCGGCGGCGGCCAGATAGGCGCCCACCAGGTGGAAGCGGCGCTCGCGCCGCCGGTCCGAGCGGTGGCTCCAAAGGATCATGGCGACAATGGCGGCCAGATAGGGCAGGGCCGTGGCCCAGCCCAGGCTCTCGGGGCTCGTTCCGTGGGCCTTGAGGATGGTGGGCACCCAGAAGCTGAGGCCGTAGAGGCCAAACATCAGCAGGAAGTACGCCAGGCTCCAGCCTAGGACCGAGCTCTGCCCGGCGAGCGTTTTGAGCATCGAGGTGTGAGCTGAGTGGGCGGGCGCGGCTTCGGCCAGATCGCGCGCGAGCGTCTGCTTTTCCTCGCCGCTGAGCCAGCGGACATGCTCGGGGCGGTCGGGCAGTACGAAGTAGACCGCCAGGCCGAGCACAATCGCCGGAGCCCCTTCGAGGATGAAGAGCCACTGCCAGCCGTGCAGCCCGCCCGAGTGGACGTGGAGCAGGATCGCATTCGAGACCGGCGCGCCGATCAGGTTCGACAGCGGGATGGCGGTGACGAACCAGGCCATGACGCTGGAGCGGATGGAGGGCGGCAGCCAGAAGGTCAGGTAGAGGATCACGCCGGGATAGAAGCCGGCCTCGGCCGCGCCCAGCAGGAAGCGCAGGACGAAGTAGGCGCCGGGGCCGGGAACAAAGGCGGTGGCCACCGAGACCGCTCCCCAGGCCACCATCAGCAGCAGAATCCAGCGGCGGGCGCCGACGCGAACGAGCGCCAGATTGCTGGGGACTTCGAGGAGAAAGTAACCCAGAAAGAAGATGCCGGCGGCTAGGCCGAAGAGGTCGTCGCCGATGCCGAGGTCACGGTTCATGGTCAGCTTGGCGAAGCTGATGTTGCTGCGGTCGAGGAAAGCGACAAGATAAAGCAGCATGAGGAAAGGGAGCAGGCGGCGGGCGATCTTGCGGTAGAGACGGGGCATGGCTTCTGCGGGCCTTTCCGGGCCGGGCTCTGGCCGGACAGAGGGAGTATGGCACGGTGGCGGCGGTTCGCGATAGGCGGGGCCAGGCCGCTGTTCAGGCGGGTGCGCCGGCAAACTCGACGGTGACCACGGTGATGTCGTCGGACTGGCCGAAGCGGCGGGCGGCCTCGGCAATGCGGGCGGCTGGTTCCCGGCTGAGGGCGCGCGTGCGGTCGAAGCCGAAGAGCTCGCCCGAGCGCGTCTGCGCCTCGACGACGCCGTCGGAGACGAAGGTGAGCCGGTCTCCCGGCTTGAGCCGGAGGCTGATGCTTCCGGCGTCGAGGACGGGGAGGATGCCAAGCGGCAACGAACCAGGGATGGCGATCTCCTCGCCGTTCAGGTAAGGCGGCAGGTGTCCGGCGTTGGCCAGAGTGAGTTGGCCGGCGGCGGAGAGGTGCGCGGCCAGGCAGGTGGTGAAGCCGGAGTGGGCGCGGCCGGCCAGCCGCTCGTTGAGCGAGCGCAGCAGCTCGGCGGGCGAGGCGCCGTGCGCCGCCTCGGCGCGGATGGCGCCGACCAGCACGGAGACCAGCAGGG
>JBAVMZ010000557.1:0-8104 GCA_049690595.1 Occallatibacter sp.
CTGACACACTCTTCGTGCCATTTGTCGAGTTTTTCCGCAGCCTGTGGAGCCGTACTCTGACACACTCTTCGTGCCATTTGTCGAGTTTTTCCGCAGCTTGTGAAGTCGTGCCCTGACACATTTTTCGTGCCATTTTTCGAGTTTTTCCGCAGCTTGTGAAGCCGTACCCTGACACACTCTTCGTGCCATTTGTCGAGTTTTTCCGCAGCCTGTGAAGTCGTGCCCTTTCAAAAACCGACTTTCACCACCGCCTGCGAGTTTCCTGTCTTCGAAGTTCCTGGCAGAGAGACCCGAGAACAACCGCGGATCCTTCGACTGCGTTTGGCGCAAAAAGCGCGCCAAACTACGCTCAGGATGACAGTTCATTTTTGATCCGAACTTCTGAGACACCACACTAGCTGACTGTGCTGGCGCTGAGCAACTCGACGATGCGCTGCGCGGCGAGCGAAATCACCGTGCCCGGTCCGTAGATGCCGACCACGCCGGCCTGGTAGAGGAACTCGTAATCCTGCGGCGGAATGACGCCGCCCACCACGACGAGTATCTCCTCGCGCCCCAGCTTGCGCAACTCCTCGATCAACTGCGGCACCAGCGTCTTGTGTCCCGCGGCCAGCGAGGAGACGCCGACGACGTGCACGTCGCTCTCGGCGGCATGGCGCGCCACTTCGCGCGGCGTCTGGAAGAGCGGACCCACATCGACGTCGAAACCGATGTCGGCGAATGCGGTAACGATGACCTTGGCGCCGCGGTCGTGGCCGTCCTGGCCCATCTTGGCGACGAGGATGCGCGGACGGCGTCCTTCGGCGCGCTCGAACTCCTCGACCATGCGGCGCGCCTTGGCGAACTCGGGATCGCCGCCGCTGGCCGCCGAGTAAACGCCGGCGATGGTGCGCGTGGTGGCCTCGTAGCGGCCCCAGACTTTTTCGAGCGCCGACGAGATCTCGCCCAGCGTGGCGCGCTTGCGCGCGGCGTCGACGGCGAGTTCGAGGAGGTTGCCCTCGCCTGTCCGCGCGCTGTGCTCGAGCGCGGCCAGCGCCGCGCGCACGGCCTCCGGATCGCGCTCGCGCTTCAACTGCTCCAGCCGCCGCACCTGCGAGGCGCGCACCGCGTCGTTGTCGATATCGAGCACGGGAATCTCCGGCTCTTCGGGCGCGGGGTAGGCGTTGACGCCGACGATGATGTCGTGGCCGGAGTCGATTGCGGCCTGGCGGCGCGCGGAGGCTTCTTCGATGCGCATCTTGGGCACGCCGGTCTCGATGGCGCGCGCCATGCCGCCCAGGCTCTCGACCTCTTCGATCAGCTCCCACGCCGCGTGCATCAGTTCGTGCGTGAGCCGCTCGACATAGTACGAGCCAGCCCACGGATCGACGAAGTGTACGATGCCGGTTTCTTCCTGCAGGTAGATTTGCGTATTGCGCGCGATGCGTGCGGAGAAATCGGTGGGCAGGGCGAGGGCTTCGTCGAGCGCGTTGGTGTGCAGCGACTGCGTGTGCCCGAGAGCCGCGGCCAGCGCCTCGACGGCGGTGCGCACCACGTTGTTGTAAGGGTCCTGCGCGGTCAGGCTCCAGCCCGAGGTCTGCGAGTGCGCGCGCAGCGCCAGCGACTTGGGGTTCTTCGGGTTGAACCGCCTCACGATCTTGGCCCACAACATGCGCGCGGCGCGCATCTTGGCGATCTCCATGAAGTGGTTCATGCCGACGCCCCAGAAGAAGCTGATGCGCGGGGCAAAGCTGTCGATGTCGAGGCCGGCCGCGACGCCGGTGCGCAGGTATTCCAGGCCGTCTGCCAGCGTGTACGCCAGCTCGATGTCGGCCGTCGCGCCGGCCTCCTGCATGTGATAGCCGCTCACGCTGATGCAGTTGAACTTCGGCATCCGCTCGGCGCAGAAGCGGAAGATGTCGCCTACGATGCGCATCGATCCCGAGGGCGGATAGATGTAGGTGTTGCGCACCATGAACTCTTTGAGAATGTCGTTCTGAATAGTGCCGCTCAACTGCTCCGTGCCGACGCCCTGCTCTTCGGCGGCGACGATGTAGAAGGCCATGATGGGCAACACCGCGCCGTTCATGGTCATCGACACCGACATGGCCCCGAGCGGAATCTGGTCGAAGAGAATCTTCATGTCGAGCACGGAGTCGATGGCCACGCCGGCCTTGCCCACATCGCCGGCGACGCGCTCGTGATCGGAGTCGTAGCCGCGGTGCGTGGCCAGGTCGAAGGCTACGGAGAGTCCGCGCTGGCCGGCCGCCAGATTGCGGCGGTAGAAGGCGTTCGACTCCTCGGCCGTGGAGAAGCCGGCGTACTGGCGGATCGTCCACGGCTGCATGGCGTACATGGCGCTGTAGGGTCCGCGCAGAAACGGAGGCAGGCCGGCGGCATAGTGCAGGTGCTCCAGGCCGGCGAGATCCTCCGCGGTGTAATAGCTCTTCAGCGCAATGTGCTCGGGCGAGAGCCACTCGGTGGTCGGGTGTGCGCCGCCGTGCTCCACTGTCGCTTTCCAGTCGATCTTCGAAAAATCCGGGCGCATGGTCAGTCCTCGATTCCCAGACGCTGCTGCCAGCGCCCAAGAACTTCAATGGGATTGCTGCGGATATGAATGAAATCGGCGACGCCGGCGGCTTTGAGGGCCTCGGCGTTTTCCGGGTTGCCGGCGACAATGACCGGAGTGGCGCGGCCGGCGGCCTTGAGGCTCTCGATCGCCGCGGGCGCCATCGCCGCATACTCCGCGTCGGCACTGCAGAGCACGATCAGGTCGGCCTCGCGCGCGGCCATCTCTTGCGCATTTTTGAAGCGCCCGCTGACCAGTTCGAAGCCGGCGCAGGCAAAGAAGTTGGCGGCGAAGTTCGAGCGAGCGCCGCGCATCTTCGCGTCGCCGAACTCGGCGAGAAGGACGAGAGGTGTCTTGCCCGTGCGCGCGGCGTGGCGCTCGGTGCGCAGGCGCAACTGCTCGTAAATCTCCGCGCCGCGCTTGCCTTTGCTCGTGCGCGATACGTCAATGCGGTCGAGCGCGCGCTCCTTGGGATTGGCAAACTGATTCGCCCCGGTGAGCACGCGGCGGCGCGTGACGACTGCTTTCTCGCGCGCGGCGAGCGAGCGGGCGAGCGCATTGGCAATCTCGCCTGAGGCGAGCGCCTTGCGATAGCCGCCGAGCGCCTCGATCCGCTGCATGCGCGCCCAAGCCGCGCGGGCGAGCGAATCGGTGACGGCTTCAAGCGCGTACGAGCCGCCACCGGCATCGGCCACGCGGCCCAGCAACGCTTCCTCCTTGAGCAGGATCTGCGTGTTGCGCGCAAGGCGGCGGCTGGCTTCGTCCGGGGTTTTGTAGCACTCGTCGAAGGGCGCAACGGAAACGGAGTCCGCGCCGCCGAGGATCGCGGCCATGGCTTCGGTGGTTGCGCGCAGCACGTTCACGTGAGGATCGTAGACGGTCTTGTTCCAGCGCGAGGTGCGCGCGTGAATGCGCGCAACACAGGCAGGCCGCGGCGCGCCGAAGCTCTCCAGGGCGCGCGCCCAGAGCAGGCGGAAGGCGCGCAGCTTGGCCATCTCGAAGAAGTAGTTGGAGCCGGCGGCGAAGGAGAACTCCACGCGCGCGGCGGTCTGTTCCGGCTTGAGGCCGTGCTCTTCGAGAGCCGCCACCAGGTCGATGCCGGCGGCGAGCGCGAAGGCCAACTCCTCGACCGCCGTCGCACCGGACTCCTCGAGCGCGGCCGCGTCGAGGGTGAAGGGAATCAGGGCCGCGGGCGCCGTGGCTGCGAGCGATGCGGCGAAGTCGATGTTGGTCAGCGGATTCCAGTCCGCGGAGAGCCGCGCCGCATCGGGGCGCTCTTCGAGCCGCGTTGCCAGCAGCCGAAGCGTTTCTTCGGTTGCATCCAGGAAGTGCACCGGGATCTCGCGCAGATTGGCGAGCAGCATAGCGAGATCGGAGGCGTTCGCGATTGCGGCGGAGCGGAAGGCGATCTCTTCCGCGCCGCCAGTGACGGCGCTCTGCGCGGCGCGGTTGGCGGCTTCCGGCGCGGCCGCGGGGATCTCCTCGCGAATGCGCCAGCCGCCCTCGGCGCGCGCGCCGCGCACGAACGGAAACTCACCCGGCGCGGCAGCGGCAAAGTCGAGCGGCTGCGCATCCTCGGCGCGATAGTAGGGCCGGACCGCGATGCCTTCCGGCGTCTGCCAGATCAGCTTCTTGGCGTAGTCGGCGCCCCTGAGGTCCTTGGCGATTACTTCTTCCCAAGCCTCGGTGGAGACGGGAGGAAACTCTTCGAGCAGGCGAGTGGTGGTCATGGCTGCCTATTTGCCCTGTGGGTCTTCGACGATCTCGATGAGGAAGCCGAAGGGGTTTTCCGCCCGCGACTTGGGATGCACGAAGAAGACCGTGGTGCCGCGCGAACCCTTGCGCGGAGCCTTGTCGATGATGTGGAAGCCGGCGGACTGCATGGCCTCGAAGGCGTGCTGCGCACTCTCAACGCGGAAGGCGATGTGGGCAAAGCCGCCGCGTCCGCCATTGCGCTCGATCAGCTTCTGCACGGGCGAGTCGGCGGTGAGCGGCTCGAGCAACTGAATCAGGTTGGGTCCGCCGCCGATCTGAAGCAGCGCCTCGCGCACCTGGTCGGTGCCCAGCACCTCCTCGCGATGAATCTCGCGGAAGCCCAACAGCGCGTATGCCGCGACCTGCGCGTCGAGCTCGCCCTGGCGGACGGCGATGGCCACGTGGTCGACAAATTGAATTCCGGGAACCTGTTTCAACTCCTCCGGTACGCTCGTCACTTCAACTCCTCTTATCGTTTTCGGCCGCCATCGCGGAGATGGCGCGCGCATTACTCGAACTCGACGATCACCTGGTTCAGCTTGACGCTGTCGCCGGCGCCGACGTGAATGCTCTTGACCGTGGCTGCGTTCGCGGCGGTGACGTTGGTCTCCATCTTCATGGATTCGAGCACCATCAGCAGATCGTTGGCCTCGACGCTCTGTCCGGGCTCGACGTTGACGCGGATGACGAGACCGGTGACAGGGCTGCGGCAGATCTTGGGATCGTCCCCGCTCTGCTCGCCGGGCAGCGGGGCGAGCGCGCCGGGAAAGCTCGCCGGCGCGGGCTGATACTGCGCGAATTCCGGCACGGGCGGCTCGACGCCGTCGTCCAGAATCTCGACCTCGACTTCGTAGGTCTTGCCGTCAACCTTGATTTGCAGCTTCAAGCGGATACTTCCTTTCCTGCCGTGCTTCGATCGGCGGCGCTCAGCGCAGATTGTGCGAAGCGTGAACAAAGGCGCGGCCCTGCTGCGACCAGGTGCTGGCCGTGTCCACGGGCACAGGCACAAGGCGCGCGGAGAGCAGGCGCACATTCCTGCCCAGGGCGGCTTTGGCGGCGGCCACGAGCACGGCGACCATCTCCGGTTCGACGCCATCCAGGCGCGGCTGAATCGAATCTTCTTCCGCAACGGCGGCGAGCGCGGGAATCGTGTTGCTCTGGCTCGCAACAGCAGGCGCCGGAGGGGCTTCGACCGGCTTGTGCAGCGCCGCCAGCCTGGCTTCGAGGATGGTCACGGTGGCGCTGAGCGAGTGCAACTCGCGCTCCAGCGCGTCCTGGCGCGCGACGGCACGGCGAAGCGCGCCGCGGAGGCCGGCATAAGCAACGCCGCCGCCCGCCGCCATCAGCGCCGCGATCGCCATCAGGTCTGCCCAATGCAGTTTCATGCGCGGCTCCTTTGCCTAAAGCGGAATCAGTCCGTGCTTCTTCTGCGGGCGCAGCTCGCGCTTGGCGTGCAGCGACTCGAGCGCGCGAGCCAGGCAGATACGCGTCTGCGCGGGATCGATGACATCGTCCACCAGCCTGCGGCCCGCGGCCACAAAGGGGTTGGAGAAGGTGTCGCGGTAGGCGTCGACCATCTCCTTGCGCTTGGCCGCCTGGTCTTCGGCGGAATCGATTTCGCGGCGGAAGACGATCTCAGCCGCGCCTTCGGCTCCCATGACGGCGATCTCCGCGGTGGGCCATGCTAGCACGCGATCGGCGCCCAGGCCGCGGCAGCACATGGCGATGTACGCGCCGCCGTAAGCCTTGCGCAGCACCACGGTGATCTTGGGCACGGTGGCCGCCGAGTAGGCAAAGAGCAGCTTGGCGCCGTGGCGGATGATGCCGCCGCGCTCCTGCTCCACGCCGGGCAGAAAGCCAGGCACATCGACGAAGGTGAGCAGGGGAATGTTGAAGGCGTTGCAGAAGCGCACAAAGCGCGCCGCCTTGTCGCTGGCGTTGATGTCGAGCGCGCCGGCCAGCACGCAGGGCTGGTTGGCGACGATGCCCACGGGGCGGCCCTGCAGGCGGCCAAAGCCGATGACGATGTTGGGCGCGAAGCCGGGCTGAATCTCGAAGAAGTCGCGCTCGTCGAGCACCCGGGCCAGCACGGCGCGCACGTCGTAAGCCACCTTGGGATCGACGGGCACCACCTCGCGCATCTCCGAGTCTTCTTTCACGCGGCCGTTGAAGGGCGCGCGCGGCGGATCTTCCATGTTGTTCGAGGGCAGAAAGCTGAGCAGCTTCTTGCAGAGCTGGATGGCATCCTCGTCGTCTCGTGCGATCAGGTGCACCACGCCGGAGTAGTTCATCTGCGGCACGGCGCCGCCCAGGTCCTCGGCGCTGACTTCCTCGCCCGTGACCTGCTTGATGACCTGCGGGCCGGTGATGAACATGCGTCCCTGCATGGTCTGGATGACAAAGTCGGTGAGGGCGGGCGAGTAAGCGGCGCCGCCGGCGCAGGGTCCGCAGATGAGGGCGATCTGCGGCACGGTGCCCGAGAGCATCACGTTGTGATAGAAGACGCGCGCGTAGCCGGCCAGCGAGTCGATGCCCTCCTGCACGCGGGCGCCGCCCGAGTCGTTGATGAAGACAAACGGGCTGCCGGTCTTGAGCGACATGCTCATCATCTCGGCGACCTTGCTGGAGTGCTGCTCGCCGGCCGCGCCGCCGGCCACGGTGAAGTCCTGGCTGGCCAGATGCACCAGGCGGCCATCGACGGTGGCGCAGCCGGTGACCACGCCGTCGGCGGGCAGATCCTTGTCGGCCATGCCGAAGTAGGTGGCGCGATGGCGGGCAAAGAGGCCGATCTCCTCGAAGCTGCCCTTGTCGACGAGGCGCGCGACGCGCTCGCGGGCGGTCATCTTGCCGCCCTGGCGCTGGCGGGCCAGCCGCTCCTTGCCGCCGCCCAGTTCCAGCCCGGCGCGCCTGGCCTCGAGCTCGGCAACCCGGTCCTGCATTGTCAACTTCGGTGTCTGTGGCGTTTCGTCCTGCCTGGCCATGCCTGTTCTCCGGCCGGCGCTGTGCCGGTCTCCCTGCGGGTGTCGAAGTCATTTTATTCCTTGCCTCCAGGGAGGGAATGTGACGTGGTTCACCGGCTGGGGATTCCATGGCGGCAGATAAGACGCGCGGGCGGAGCCCGGAGCTCTGGTGCTCCGGCGACGGCGCTCCTCCGGATAAGGCCGGCGGGGAGGTCGCGATTGTGGACTGACATGGGCTAAAAGATTTCCGGGCTGAGTGGGCCCGGCCTGTCGAGCCGAGCAAGGGAGGTTGCCGGGTCTTCCTATGCACAGGTATTGTCTCGGAGCGCCCCTACGGGGCGCGGAGTCAGCTATTGGCGGCATTCCCAGGGCTGCCGCCCAGGGGCTATTCTCGCGTCGCCCCTCCGGGGCGGGTGTGTTGGCGGCTCGGTCATTTCGGCCGTAACACGCAGTGGCGAGTTGGGGTACTCCTCATGTAACGAGGCATCCATTGGGTTCCTGCCTGGGGAAGATGCGTGGGCCTGGAGGCCCACGCCACAGCCGGTCTGGAGACCGGCGCTACTCGTTGCGGCCGTCGCGCAGTTCCTTCCAGCCGTAACTCGACGTGGCGAGTCAGGCTGCTGCGAATGAAGAGAACCCGCTTGCTCCTTTCTGTTTTGGGAGAGCAAGGGCTGACGCATCATTTCCGGGGGTACTTACCGGTGATTGCGGTCACAGCGCGAAGCTCTGCCGGGGTCAATCATCCGTAGCGCGATTGAGGTGCGGCGAGGCCAGCGCTGGGAATGGCTTTGCTTGTGTTGCGGCGTCTGGCGCCGGTGGGGCCCTGCTCCACGGCGAAGGC
>JBAVMZ010000558.1:0-1817 GCA_049690595.1 Occallatibacter sp.
CAGGGCCGCACCGCCTTCGTCGTCGGCGACCCGATGCAGTCCATTTACTTCTTCCGCCAGGCCGACGCCGAGCTCTTTCCCCGCGTCCGTCACCGTGGGCTGGCCCTCCCCGCCGCCGGCCCCGACCCCACGCCGCCGCTCCGCTTCGACTTCGCCGGCCTCCGCGCCAACTTCCGCACCGCTCACGAGCTCGTCCGCCGCCTCAATCGGGACTTCGAGCAGGTCTTCGCGATTGAGGACGGCAGCGGCGTCACCTTCAGCCCGGCCGAGCCGGCGCGCGAACAGCCAGGCTCCCCTGCCGCCCTCGCGCTCCATCTCGAATTCGTTCCCAGCGCTCCGCGCGGCCGTTCGGCCGATGGCGCCGCCGACCGGCAAGCGGCAAAAGAGGAGCGCGAGGCTGCTCGCGACCGGCAGATTGCCGAGATCGTCTCACTCGTTCGTACGCACCTGCCGGCCATCGAACGCACCCGCGAGCTGCGCGAGCGCGGCGAGGAGGCGAAGTACCGCGTCGCCGTCCTCGGCCGGGCGAAGACGCACCTGGCGCCCATCGCCCTGGCTCTGCGCGAGGCCGGCATTCCCTTCCGCGCCGTCGAGCTGGAGCAACTGGCCGACCGCCCGGAGATTCTGGACGCCCTTGCCCTGGCTGGCGCGCTGCTCAACCCGCTCGACCGCATGGCCTGGCTGGGCGTGCTGCGCGCTCCGTGGTGCGCTCTCTCGCTGGCCGACCTCCACGCCGTCGCCGGCCAGCCGGACGAAGAACGGCCCATTCCCGATTTGCTCGCAGAGCGGCTCGCGGCTCTCAGTCCGGAGGGTCAGGCCGGCGCGCGCCGGGTTCTGGCTGCCTTCGAGTCGGCGGCCTCCTTGCGCGCCAGCCGTCCAGTTCAGGCGCTGGGAACCTGGCTCCAGCAGGTCTGGCGGCGGCTCGGCGGAGAAGCCTGCGTCGATGCCACTGCCCGCGCCAATCTCGACCTGCTCTGGGCCTGCCTCGACAGACTGCCCGAAGGCGAGCTGGATCTTCTCGGCCCGGGCCTCCAGTCCGCACTCAAGGGCCTGACCGCGCAGCCCGACCCCGCCGTCAGCGAGGATTGCGGCGTGCAACTGCTCTCCATCCACAAGTCCAAAGGGCTGGAGTTCGAGGTGGTCATCGTTCCTGAGTTGCAGGCAAGGGTCGGCCGCACCGAGCTGAAGATGCTCTCGTGGCTGGAGCGCGGCCTCGACCCCGGCCCGGAGAGCGAGCCGGAGGCGGACGAGATCACCGAGTTCCTCATCGCTCCCTTCCAGCCCCGGGGCGCCGAGGGCGGGCTGGCCAAGAAGTGGGTCGACGGCGAGATCCGCCGCCGCGAGAAGCAGGAGACGCGCCGCCTGCTCTACGTGGCCGCCACCCGCGCCCGCGAGGAGTTGCACTACTTCGCGCGGCCCGAGTGGAAGATGGACAAAGAAGGCCCGTCGCTCGCCGCGCCCTCGAACTGCCTCCTCCAGACGGCCTGGCCCGCTCTCGAAGCCGAAGTCCGGCAGGGGTTCGACGCGTGGGCCGCCGCCCGCGCGACCGCCGAAGAGCCCGCGGAAGGCCTCGCCCTGGCCGCCGGCGCAGCGGAGAATCTCATCGAGATGCCCGCGCCAGATCGTGCGCCCGATCTCGCACCTGACCGGCCCACGCTTCTGCGCCGCCTGCCGCCGGACTGGCGCCCGGAGGAAGCTGCCGCGCTATCCGGCTCGTCCTCCGGACGCATCGCCGGCGAAGGCGCGGCAAAGCCAGCCACCGGCCGCTCACCGCTCTACGCCCGCCACGAAGGCGGCCTGCTCTCCCGCGCGCTGGG
>JBAVMZ010000559.1:0-1650 GCA_049690595.1 Occallatibacter sp.
AAACTGCACGCCGCCCAGCGCGCCCGCGGCTGCGGCGAGAGCTGCGAAGACCACCTGCGACGCCCAGCCCGGCAGGCTTGTCTCCTCCAGCAGGCGCAGCCCGCCGGCCACCGCCATCAGCAGCGGCAACGCACAGGCGAGCGCGGCCTGCACCGGCGCCACGCGCTTGAGAGGGCGGCGCAATCCCCACCAGGCGCCCACCGCCATCCCCGCCATCGTCAGGCCCACCAGCAGGGTCAGCTCGCGGTAGACGTAGCCACACAGCGCCTGAAAGGCCAGCAGGAGAAAGACCTGAATCGCCATCAGGGTCAGGCCCGTCGATCCCATCGCGACCAGGGCCGCGCTGCGCGCGCTGCGCAATCCGGCCAGCGCCAACAGGGCGGAGATCAAGCCCGCCGCGCACAGCACCCACAGGAACGGCAGGCGCGCGGCGGCCTCCATCCAGCGCGCGGAAACGGAACGGAATTCCCCGCTCCAGAGCACCGCGTTCTCGTAGTACGCGATCGGCGCAAAGTCGCGATTGATGCGGGTTTCGGCGTTGGGGGCAAGCTCGATGCGCGCTTCGTCCATGCGCTCCGGCGCCATGCGAAAGGGCAGGAAGTACTCGCGTACGTACTGCGTCTGGAGGCCGCGCGCTTTCAGCCGCGCCACCAGAACATCCGCGCGATCCGTGAGGACGCCGCCTTCAGTGGCGGCGACAAAGCGCATGGTGTCGCCGGGAATGGCCACAACATAAGGAAAGACCGCGTCCAGCGTCTTCTTCATCGACTGCAGGAAGGCGCGCAGCTCCGGGGTCAGCGCCTCTTCCTGGGAGCGCACGGCGAAGGAGAAGACACCGCCGGATGCAAGCCGCGCCCGCGCCGCGCGGAAGAACTCCACGGTGTAGAAGCGGTTGAGCGCGGCGGTCTCGGGATCGGGGCCGATCACGACGATGGCGTCGAAGATGTCGCGAGAGGCGGCGACGTAGCGGCGTCCATCGCCCACGTGCACCCTCACGCGGCGATCGTGAAAGAGAGCCAGCCCCTGCTGCTTCAGGCGTTCGTGCACCAGCCGGAGCAGCTCGGGATCGAGCTCGACCACATCGACGCGCTCGACGGTGGGATGCTTGAGAGCCTCGCTCACCGCGCCGGTGGCGCTGCCGCCCACCAGCAGCACACGGCGCGGGGCGGGATGCTCAAGCAGAGCAAGGTGCACGGCCTCTTCGGCGGCCTCGGGATCGGGCGCGTTCGCGGCGAGCACACCGTTCTCGTAGACGCTCCGCATGGCGCCAGTTTCGGTTGCCATCAGGCTGCCGTAGAGCGACTCGCGCGCATCGAGCACCTGGAAGCCGGGCCACTCGCGAGTACGGAAGAACTGCTCCACGCGCGGCGCGGCGAGACCAACCAGAAATGCGGCCGCCACTACGCCGCATGTGCCAATAGCAGCCACGCGCAGGCGGGTCCAGCGCACCAGCAGGAGCAGCGCAAGGACGATGTTGGCTACGAGCAAGAGCGCGGCCACCTGCATGGGAGAAAGAAAGCGCACCAGGACGAGCCCGGTGAGCAGGCCGCCGATGGCCGAACCCGCCGCCTCCAGCAGATAGACGTGGCCGGCGGCGGCGGCTTCCTCCCCTTCAACCTCCGCGGCGTTGGTGCGCGCCATCCGCACCAG
>JBAVMZ010000560.1:0-4310 GCA_049690595.1 Occallatibacter sp.
ACGCTGTGTCGCGGTAAAATCGTGCAAGCGGAAGCCTCTCTCTGTGCGCTAAACACTGTCTAGTCAACATGTTTGTAGCACAGATGGCTTCCGCTGTCTCAGCCTTCAGGAATAATCCGGGTTAGAGGCATTTTCCTGCGTGGAATTAATTCCGGCCGAGTGGACGAGTATAAGGACCCCGACGGGGATCGTATCCCTGGCGCTTTGCAGAAGGACGCTCTACAGGATCATGTGCACAATACCGGTCTGAACCCTCGAACCGACTGGCCAACATCAGGCAACGCTGGGACGAGGGTCCCAGCTTCAGCAGAGGGCACCCTAAATAAGAAGACCGGGGGAGTGGAAAACGCAAGTACTGCATCCGAAACCCGACCCAAGAATGCGGCTGTTTATTATTATGTCCGTGTAAACTGACAGAGACCGGATGCCCCACCCTCGGCGGGTAGCGCAGGTCCGGATTGAGGTAAATCAATCAGATCAGGGTGCCCCAGGTCCCTCGCATTTGGGGGACCTGGGATACCACGAACCTCATGCGCGAAGCGCGGTTGGCCCCACCGCAGGTGCTTGCGCGGGGGCGGCGGTTGTCCTATCCTGAAAGTGCATGGACTACACGGGCATCATCACGATTGAACCCGGCAAGCGGAGCGGCAAGCCCTGCATTCGCGGCCTGCGCATCACCGTCTATGATGTGCTCGATTATCTGGCCTCCGGTATGACCGAGGCGGAGATTCTCGCCGACTTTCCTCTTCTGCGCGAATCCGACATTCGCGCCTGTCTGGCCTTTGCCGCCGACCGCGAACGCAAATTCGAGATTCTCTCCGCTTGAAACTCCTGATGGACGAAAATCTCTCTCCGCGCTTGATTGCCCCAAAACAAGTTAGTCAGAAGACCTCTACCCCGGCTCCGCCCATGTTGAAGACTGCGGCCTGGTGAATACGCCCGACGAAAAGGTCTGGGATTATGCCGGAGAGAACGGCTTTGCGATTGTCACCAAGGATTCCGATTTTTCTGAACTGAGCGTTCTGCGTGGAAGCCCGCCGAAAGTGATCTGGCTGCGCATCGGCAATTGCACTACCGTTCGTGCCGGTTTCCTGCTTCGAGATGCATTTCCCCAAATCCAGGATTTCCTGAATGCCGATGTGGAGAACTGTCTCGTACTCAGCCGTCAGTTCGAGCGCCCGAAGTCCCGGATTTGAGACCTGGCAGACCACGAACCTCGACCGTCCGTCCTCCGCTAGAAAACTTCGCTGTGAGAGCCGATGCGCACCAGCCGCCCACTTGCCTGTGTTTGGTGTTCCAACGGTCAGTCGAGGGAGTCTTCCGGGCGCGGCGCCTCGCCGCCGTCGCGGTTGAGAATACGCAGAAAAGCCGCATCGTCGGCTCGCCCGCGGTGCTCGGCAAAGATGCGCTCGGTTTGCATGGCGGCGATCTTCTCAGCGGCGGCGATGACCAGAAGCTGGTTCATGCTGGACCTGTCGCGCTTGCTGACCCTTCCCACCTTAGCCGGATCCCCCAGGTCCCGCTTCCGGGACCTGGGAAAGCACCTGCGCTTCCACGCGCAGCCACGCTACTTGCCAAGTTCCTCCAACCCGCGCGCCGCCTCGCTGCGCAGCGTGACTTCGGCCGTGGGCAGCCCGGCCGCGGTTGCCGTCAGTTGGATGGTTCCCCCGGCGTGCGAGGTCCGCACCACCACCAGCGCGCGGCCGTTGAAGAGCCTGCGGTGGTCGCCTTGGTAGGACTCGCTGCTCTGGCCGTCGCCGTTGCCCACGGCCACGATCGAGCCCGGGCCGCTGAGGGAGAACTTGACTTCGTCGGAGGCGTTCTGTTCCAGGCGGCCGGCAGCGTCCTCGAGCTCGACCATCACAAATGCCAGATCCTCGCCGTCGGCCCTGAGCTGCTTGCGGTCGGCTTCGAGGTGCAGTTTGGCGGGCGCGCCGGCTGTCTCGATCAGGCTTGCGGCCACCTCGCGGTCACTGTTGACGCCGGCAGCCTTCAGCGTTCCCGGCGCGTACGGCACAGTGAAGACGGCCTTGCGCTCCTGGCCGGTTCCGGTTGGCTTTTCCCCCAGCAGCTTGCCGTTGAGATAGAGGCGCACCTTCTCCGTGCCGGCGTAGACCTCCACCTGGAGTTCCTTGCCTTCAAGGCCCGGCCAGGTCCAGTTCGGCAGCGTGGGATAGACCGCCCAGAAGGCCGCAATGATCTTCTTGCCTTCGGGCTCGGGCAAGCGCACCGTGGCGTAGACGCGGTCGCCGCCGTTCCACAGGATGTCGCGATACCAGGACTGCGGCTTGCGGAAGCCGGTCAGGTCGATGTCGCCGCAGTAGGCCGCGTGCCAGGGGAATCCGTGCTGGATCAGTTGTGCCATCGGGTCGGGCTTCTGGTCCTTCTTCGGCTCAAAGGCCTCGAAGGGGTTTTTGCCGTCGGCGCCCATGTTGGACATCATCCCGGACGCCATCTTGGAGACCGCCTCCACCTGTTTGGCCTGCTCCGGCGTGGCGTAGGACCAGGCGCCGATGCCCGATTCGCCCAGGTAGTCGATCGCGGTCCAGACGAACTCGCCCAGTATCCAGGAGTGCTGGTGCACCTGCTGCCACTGATCGAAGGCCGCGGCGGGGAACGACTCGGTGGTCATCATGATGCGCCCTGGGACGCGCGCGTGGTCCTTGGGGCCGTTCTGGGTCACGTTGTAGTTGTAGCCGGCAATGTCCAGGTTCGCCATTACCGCGTCCGGGTTCGGCCCAAAGGTGGCGCCGGGGAAGGCCTCGGTCAGCGGGCGCGTCGTGTCCAGTGCGCGCACGCGCGCCGCCAGTTTGGACGCGATGGGCGTGCCAGCGCCGGTCCAGACGTCGGGAATCTCGTTGCCGATGCTCCAGATGAGAATCGAGGGGTGATTGCGGTCGCGCAGGACCATCGAGTCCAGATCCCGCTGCCACCAGTCGTTGAAGAAGCGCGAGTAGTCGTAGGTGGTCTTGTGGGTGATCCACACGTCGAAGGCCTCGTCGAGAACGATCAGGCCCAAGTGGTCGCAGGCTGAGAGAAACGCCGGCGAGGGCGGGTTGTGGGCCGTGCGCACGGCGTTGAATCCAGCCCCCTTGAGCAGCTCCACCCGGCGCTCCTCGGCCCGATCGAAAGCGGCGGCTCCCAGCGGGCCGTTGTCGTG
This sequence comes from Occallatibacter sp., assembly GCA_049690595.1. GTDB lineage: Bacteria > Acidobacteriota > Terriglobia > Terriglobales > Acidobacteriaceae > Telmatobacter. The sequence continues at coordinate 3,161 of JBAVMZ010000560.1, forward strand.
GTGGACGCTGCCTCCGGCCAGCTTGATGGAGACGCCGTTCAGCAGCAGCCCCTTCTCCACCGACCACTGGATGGAGCGCACGCCAAAGGTGGTCTCTAATTCATCGACCACGCGGCTCCCGGCGAGCACCTGGGTGAGCGCGCGATAGAGCGACGGATGTTCCGGCGACCAGGGGGCGGGATGCGCCAGCGCGAGGGTCTGGGCCGTCTCCTGCTTTTGGCCGGCGGCCACCTGGACCGCGGTCTGGCTCTCCGCCACGCGCTTGCCCGCCGAGTCCAGCAGCGTGGTCTTCACGGTCAACTCCGCCGCGGCGGCCGAGCTGTTTTCCATCTCGGTCTTCACTAGCACCTTCGCGCCCGAATCGGTCAGCTCGGCGGTGCTGACGAAGACGCCCCAGGGGGCCACGTGCACCGGCTCGGTGACCACGATCCGCACATGGCGGTAGATGCCGGAGCCCGTGTACCAGCGGCTGGCCGGCTGCTCGGAGGTGTCGACGCGGACCGCCAGCACGTTGGCCGCTCCCACTTTCAGGTGCGGGGTCAGATCGAAGCGGAAGCTGGTGTAGGCGTAAGGATGGATGCCGAGTTTCTCGCCGTTCAGGTAGACCGTGGCGTTCTGCGCCACGCCATCGAACTCAACCGTGACCTGCCTGCCCTGCCAGCTTGCCGGCGCGGTGAAGGTGCGGCGGTACCAGCCGATGCCGGTGGGAGCGAAACCGCCGCCTGTGCCGGAGGGGTTCTTCTCGTCGGCCGGCGCTTCGATGCTCCAGTCGTGGGGCAGATCGACGGAGCGCCAGGCCGCGTCGTCGTAGGCGGGCTTCTCCGCGCCGGCAGGGTCGCCGGACTGGAACTTCCAGCCCGCGTCGGCCGAGAGCTGCTGGCGGGGCGCGCGGGGCCGCGCGGCGCGGCTGGAAACCGCGAAGAGTGCGGCGCCGATGACAAATAGAAAGGCGATGCGGGTGAGTCTCCGATGCATGACAAGTCTCCTTCTCTGCGGGCCCCCCGCAGCTTGAACTGAGTTGGTCAGCCGGCGCGCAGGCCGAGCAAAACCACGCGAACCGCTTCCCGGAAAAGGCCATCGACCGGCCGCCCGTACTCCTCTTCCACGCGGCTGCCCAGGGAGGCCAGGCGGCGCTGCGCCCCCACCAGGC
>JBAVMZ010000561.1:0-2792 GCA_049690595.1 Occallatibacter sp.
GCCCACCCCCTGATCCCTGTTCCCTATTTCCTATTCCCTGTTCCCTGTTCCCTATTCCCTGCCTTCGCCCCATTCCCCGCCCCGCTGGTGCATCATGGTAGTAGGCCCGCATGAACCCGACCGACCACGTCCGCCAAAGCACCTTCGAGGAGACGCTGAGCAGCGCCCGCCAAACCATGGTCTTCAGCGAGGTCCTCAAGCTCGCCGTCGACAGCTTTCGCTCCTCCAAGGTGCGCTTTGCCCTCACCGCCCTCGGCATGGTCATCGGCACCGCCTCGGTCATCCTCGTCGTCACCATCGGACTGACCGGCAAGCAGTACGTCCTGCAGCTCATTCAGAAATTCGGCACCAATTCCGTCGAGTTGGAGTACTCCGGCGGCGGCGCCATCGGCTCGGAGCGCGTGGTCTACAACGACTACCTGACCCGCGAGGACGAAAAGGCTGTCCTTGCCCAGCTCCCCGGCGTCATGTATTCCTCGCCCGTCCTCGAGATGCACGACCGCATCAGCTTCGGCGGCGGCGTGGTCAAGGACACCCTGGTCCTGGGAGTGAGCCCACAGTACGTCTTCATCCACAACCTGCTCGTTCCCGTCGGCCGCTTCCTCGACGACACCGACGACGCCTCCCACACCAAGTGCGCCGTGGTCAGCGAGCTCTTTGCCCGCGAGCGCTTCGGCTCAGACGACGCCGCCGTCGGCCAGAACTTCGAAATCTCCGGCATCCCCTTCACCATCGTCGGCGTCTTCCGCATGTCGGTCGACGACTTCGGCCAGTCCGAGATCGCCGACCAGACCATCCTCATCCCCTTCTCCGTCGCCCGCTACTTCACCGGCTCCGAGACCGTCAAGCAGATCTACTTCTCCATGCGCTCCATGGAGGAGGTGCCCGACGCCGCCAAGGAGATCGTGCGTATCGTCCACTCGCGCCACCGCGCCGACTCGGTCTACCGGGCGCAGACCCTCAAGGAGCTGCTCGCCATGGCCGCGCAGATCGCCAACGCGCTCATCGCCGTGCTGGTCCTGGTCGCCGCGGTCACCCTCGCCGTCGGCGGCGTCGGCATCATGAACATCATGCTCGCCAACGTCCGCTCCCGCATCCGCGAGATCGGCATCCGCAAGGCCATGGGAGCCACCTACCGCGAAATCAAGCTCCAGTTCCTCGCCGAAGCCGTCATCATCTCTCTCGCCGGCGGCATCGTCGGCACCATCCTGGGGCTCGCCGTCCCGCTTTCCATCCGCTTCTTCACCGACTACGCCCTGCCCATCTCCGTCTGGTCCGTCGCCATCGCCCTCACCGCCGCCACCCTGGTCGGCGTCGTCTTCGGCACCGTCCCGGCCACCCGCGCCGCCCAGTTGGACCCGGTCGATAGCCTTAAATATGAGTGACCCCGAGATCCTGCCGCCCGCCCCCGTCCCGTCCGCGGACGAAGAAGGTGCGCCCGGCAAGGGCCTCAATCTCACCCTGATCTACAGCCTGTTGGCGCTGGCCTTCGCCGCGGCCATCGGCTTCGCGCTGATGATTATACTTCCCTTCTACCGGCGGCGATGAGCCCGCCCGGCCCTGAGGCAGTGGGGCTGAGGTTGCCCGGCTGGATCGTTTAGACTTGCTGCGCACCCGCGCATCCGCTTCCTCCGGCGTCGAATGCGAAGGGTGCAGGGGGAAGACCATGCATCTGAGCCGCCGCGGCTTTCTCGCCTCCGCCTCCGCCCTCGCCTTTGCCCGCCCACTCACCGCCGCGGAGCCTCGCCGGCCGGCGCGCAAGCAGTGCTTCTTCGGCCTGCACCTTGACCTGCACCCAAACGCCGAGGACACCGTGTTGGGGCGCGACGTAACTGAGGAGATGCTGGCCAGGCTGCTCGACTCGGTTCGCCCCGACTTCGTCCAATACGACTCAAAGGGACACCCTGGCTACCTCGGATTCCCGTCGAAGACCGGGATGTCCGCCCCGGGGATCGTTCAGGACTCGCTGGCGCTGTGGCGCCGCGCCACCGCCGCCCGCGGCATTGCGCTCTACAACCATTTCTCCGGGGTGCTGGACGGTCTGGCTGTGAAAAGGCACCCGGAGTGGGCGCGGAAAGGCCCGGACGGCAGGCCCGACGCGCAGGAGACCTCGCTCTTCGGCCCCTACGAGCGGGACCTGATGATTCCCGAGCTCGTCGAGGTGGCGACGAAGTACGATCTGGATGGTTCGTGGGTGGACGGCGACTGCTGGGCCGTCCAGCCCGACTACTCGGAGGCGTCCCGACGGAGCTTCCACGCACTGACCGGCATTGAGACGCTCCCCAAGGCTCCCGGGGAGCCCGGCTGGCAGGCATTCCTGGAGCAGCAGCGGGAGGCCTTCCGCAGCTACGTCCGCGTCTATGTCGAGGCCCTCCACGCCGCGCGCCCCGGCTACCAGATCACCAGCAACTGGATGTACTCGACCTTTGCCCCCGAACGGCCCACACTGCCACTCGACTATCTCTCCGGCGACGTTGCCGACAAGGCCGCCCTGCGCATGGCCCGCGTCCAGGCTCGGTACCTGACGCGCTGCGGCTTGCCCTGGGACCTGATGTCCTGGGGTTTTGAATCCGACGAGCACTTCGCCCGCCCCTCCGCCAAGCCGCCGGTGGCGCTCGAACAGGAGGCGGCTGTCATCCTGGCGCAGGGGGGTGGTTACCAGATTTACTACGTTCCCTCGCGCGCCGGGTACGTCGACCCGCTGGTGGTGTCGACCGCGGCCGAGGTGGCCCGCTTCTGCCGCGCACGACAGCGCTGGGCCCACCGCTCCCGGTCCGTCCCGGAGGCGGCCG
>JBAVMZ010000562.1:0-8835 GCA_049690595.1 Occallatibacter sp.
GTTTCGACGAGGGCGGTGGCAATGATGGTGAGCGAGCCGCCTTCTTCAATGTTGCGGGCAGCGCCGAAGAAGCGCTTGGGCCGCTGCAGGGCGTTGGAATCGACGCCGCCGGAGAGCACCTTGCCCGAAGGCGGCACGATGGTGTTGTAGGCGCGGGCCAGGCGGGTGATCGAATCCAGCAGGATGACCACGTCGCGCTTGTGCTCGACCAGCCGCTTGGCCTTTTCGATGACCATCTCGGCCACCTGGACGTGGCGCGCCGCCGGCTCGTCAAAGGTGGAGCTGATGACCTCGCCCTTGACCGAGCGCTGCATGTCCGTCACTTCCTCGGGGCGCTCGTCGATGAGCAGCACGATGAGGACGACCTCGGGGTGGTTGGTGGTGACGGAGTTGGCGATCGATTGCAGCAGCATCGTCTTGCCGGTGCGCGGCGGCGCCACGATCAGCCCGCGCTGGCCCTTGCCGACCGGGGTGAGCAGGTCCATCACGCGGCCGCTGATGCCCTCGCGCACGGTCTCCATCTTGATCCGCTCCTGCGGATAAAGCGGGGTGAGGTTGTCGAAGAGGATCTTGTTGCGCGTCTCCTCGGGCGATTCGAAGTTGATGGCCTCGATCTTGACCAGGGCGAAGTACTTCTCGCCCTCGTGCGGCGGGCGGACATTGCCCGAGATCGAGTCGCCGGTCTTGAGGTCGAACTTGCGAATCTGCGAGGGCGAGACATAGATGTCGTCCGGGCCGGGCAGATAGTTGTAGTCGGGCGAGCGGAGGAAGCCGTAGCCGTCAGGCAGAATCTCCAGCACGCCGTCGGCGAAGATGTGGCCCTCTTTTTCGCTCTGGGCCTGGAGAATCTTGAAGATCAGGTCCTGCTTGCGGAGGCCGCTGGCGCCGGGAATCTCCAGCGTGCGCGCAATACGGCTCAGTTCGGTTATGTTCTTTTCCTTGAGTTCTGCGATCGTCATATGCACCTGCGAAGGGGAGATGGGGGTGGGAGGGGGGTCCGGATTGGGGAAGTGCTCCGGGGAGAGGATGATAGGAGACTTGAGGGCTATGTCCCGTGGGCCGGCGATCTGGTGTCGCGATGCCCCGGCAGGAGAGGCCTGAGGCCCGCTTTCTGCCGGGAACATGCTGGCTTTCGGTTCAAATGCGGAGCAGCGCGCGGGAATGCCTCAGCCTGGCGGAAGCGCTTCAGGCAGCGCGGCGAGCCTCCACCTGCTGCTCGACGACCGGCTCGGCGACCGCCTGCGCTTCGGGATGGCTGTACTGGAAACGGACCAGGACGTCGTTCGTGGTGTCCTGCAGACGGGTGTTCGGCTTGTGCAGCTTGCGGGTTGCCTTGGAGGCCAACTGGCAAAGCTGGTAACGATTGGACACATGAGAGAGTGCCCCAAATACCAAATCAGAACGCATGACGTGCTTCTCCTTCGTAGTCTTTGCCCCGCCGGAACTTCCTGGCCCCGTGGGTGCATTCCGGGGAAGGTCGCACCCGGCGCCCGCCCCGCTTGTCACCACCAAAACTTTAGACGCAACAGAGGGTCATCCAGTTCAACAATTTAACCAACTGTCGCGCGCAATGAAACAGACAACCTGCCATCCTCGTGCCACCGGTTGCCACTTCGGGAATCCACCTGCCCGGCTTCCCTTTCCTGTGGTCACACGAACACACAGATCATCCAGTAAGGAGCGTCAGCTCAAACTGATGCGGGAGGTGGCGAAAAGGGCGCACAAACGCTCACTGCGATCGGCCCTCTCTTGAATGGTACCTTTGACTGTAAAACGAGATCTCTCTCAGGTCAACAGTTTTTTCTTTATTTTCGAAGATATGCGTCCGGCGGCGAACCCTGCCGGTCAACCTCGGGTCTACTGAGCATGGTCAATGTTTTCAACTATTTGAGCCTCTTGCGAAATATCATTGAGACTGCAGTATGTGTCTAGGCACGACTTTAGTCGTGCCGAAGGAGCAACAAAGGCGTGTTGGGCTATAGCCCCTGCTTTCTTTTTGTTTTCAGCGATTTGCAGTCCCGCAGCGGCTAAAGCCGGAATCTGGATTGGCCATCCGCGGCACGACTAAAGTCGTGCCCTGACACAATCTACTGCCAGAAGGCGATTTTGCAGGATGCTACTTGAATCGGGAAACAGCGCCGAAGGCCAACCGCGGCCCCGGTCGCACGGGCCGGCAAAGGCCCCTGCTGGCCTTCCCTTCCGAGCCGGCCCTTTCGCTCTGGATTCGGCTGCGCGCGGCTGCCGGCTCAGTTCCAACGGCGGCAGTGCGGGTCCGAGAGCATCGGCTCGCCGTTGGCGTCGAACCCGGTGAGGGGCCTGCCGGCCCGCACCCGGTGGCTTCCCGAGGCAAAGATCTCGTCGAGCCGAAAGAAGCCGACCAGCAACATGGCCAGGAAGGGAATGGCGACCAGGACTGCGTCCCGGCCGGAACTCAGGATGGTTTCGTGCATGATGGGCCTCCGCCGCAGATTGGTTTGCATGAGAGTTTGCTCATGCAGTCAATCCGGTTATCGGCCCAGGATTAGAAAGCCCTTAGAATCGGAAGTAACGCGGCCAGTGGTCAGTGATCAGTGGTCAGTTGCACGCGTGCCTTTGCCCGCAAGCCCGTGCTCCCACGGACGAGGCACACCGCCGCGCCCGGGCCGGAAGCTGACCACTGATCACTGACAACTGACAACTGATCACCGTCACGCCCAGTAACTGCGGTCCAGCGTGCGGTACTGGATGGCTTCGGCCAGGTGCGCAACGGTGAGGTGCTCGGCGCCTTCGAGGTCGGCGATGGTGCGCGCCACCTTGAGAATGCGGTCGTGGGCGCGCGCGGTGAGCCCCTGCTGCTGCATCGCCCGCTCCAGCAGCCGCTCGGCGTCCGGGCCCAGCTCGCAGTGGGCGCGAATCTGTCGCGTGTTCATCTGCGCGTTCGAGTAGATCTTCTCGCCCGCCTTGTGGAATCGCTCGCGCTGCCGCTCGCGCGCGGCAAGCACCCGGCCACGAATCTCCGCCGAGCCCTCGGCCGCCGCTCCGCCGCGCAGCTCCTTGTATTGCACCGCAGGCACCTCGATGTGGATGTCGATGCGGTCCAGCAGCGGACCGGAGATCTTCGCCACATAGCGCTGGATCATCGGCGGCGTGCACATACACTCGCGGCTCTTGTCGTTGAAGTAGCCGCAGGGGCAGGGGTTCATGGCCGCGGCCAGCATGAAGCGCGCGGGAAAGGTGAGCGACATGGAGGCGCGGGCGATGGTCACGGTGTGGTCCTCGAGCGGCTGGCGCATCACCTCGAGCACGTTGCGCGGAAACTCGGGCAGTTCGTCGAGGAAGAGCAGGCCGTTGTGCGCCAGCGAGACCTCGCCGGGCCGGGGCACGATGCCGCCGCCGATCAGGCCGGCGTCCGAGATGGTGTGGTGCGGCGAGCGGAAGGGCCGCTGCGTCACCAGTCCCTGCGCCGCGTCGAGCACGCCGGCCACGGAGTGAATCTTGGTGGTTTCGAGCGCCTCTTCGAAGCTCAGCGGCGCCAGGATCGACGGCAGCCGCTTGGCGAGCATCGTCTTGCCCGAGCCGGGCGGGCCAATCATCAGAATGTTGTGGCTGCCGGCGGCGGCCACCTCGAGCGCGCGCTTGGCCGTCTGCTGCCCGCGCACGTCGGAGAAGTCGAGCGCAAAGTGCTGCAGCTCGTTGAGCAGTTCCTCGCTGGAGACGCGGAAGGGCTCACGCCCCGGCTTGCCCACCACGCAGGAGTTGAGCAGTTGAATCACGTCGAGCAGCGAGTTGGCCGGGTAGACGTTGACGCCCTCGACGACCGCGGCCTCGGCGGCGTTGGCGGCGGGCAGGATCAGGTTGGCGATCCCCTTCTCGCGCGCCATCACGGCCACGGGCAGAATGCCGGGCACGGAGCGGACGCTGCCGTCCAGCCCCAGCTCGCCCACCAGCAGAAACTGCCCGAGGTCTGAGATCTGGAGCGCGCCGTAAGCGCCCAGAATGCCGACGGCGATGGGCAGATCGAAGCCCGAGCCTTCCTTCTTCAGGTCGGCGGGCGCCAGGTTGATGGTGATGAAAGTGGGCGGAATCAGGTAACCCGAGTTCTTGATGGCCGCGCGCACGCGGTCGCGGCTCTCGCGCACCGCCGCGTCCGGCAGCCCCACGGTGTGAAAGTGATCCTGATCCGCGGTGACGCCGCTGAAGTCCACCTCCACATCGATGAGGTTGGCGTCGATCCCGTAAACGGCTGCGCTGTGAGCCTTGAAGAGCATAGCGGAGATTTGCAAGCGAGTGTAACAGACGACAGTGGACAGTGGTCAGTGAGCAGTGATCGGTTATCCGTGCCTGGGTTGGTTCCCCGGTGTCAGCGCGATGCGGTGGGCGTGGTTCAAACAGATGGATGGCCCCGCAACCGCCCCCAAGGCCGCGATCCCTGACCACTGACCACTGTTCACTGTCCACTTTTCCCTTCTTCCCGCTACAATCCAATTCGTGACCAGCCTCTTCGACCTCTACAAAATCGGCGTCGGCCCATCGAGCTCGCACACCATGGGGCCGATGCGCGCGGCCTGCCGCTTTGCGCGCGAGCTTGGGACGGGGCGGCTCCTCGATCGTGTGACGCGCGTCCAGGCGGAGCTATACGGCTCGCTGGCGCTGACCGGCATGGGCCACGCCACGGACCGCGCGGTGCTGCTGGGTCTGGCCGGCAACGACCCGGCTACCATCGATCCGGCGGCCATCGAATCGATCGTGGCCGCGATTCGCGCCGAGGGCAGGCTCGCGCTTGCCGGCTCGCACGCGATCGCATTCGATGAAAGCACCGATCTGCTCTTCCATCGCGAGACGATGTTTCCTCCCGGCGCGCGATTGCAGCATCCGAACGGCATGAGGCTGCTCGCCTTCGATGCCGCAGGCGCGGCGATCGCCGTGCGCACCTTCTTCTCCATCGGCGGCGGCTTCGTCGTCGAGGACGGCGCCGAAGCGGGCGAGAACGGGCGCGCCCCCGCAGTGCCATTCCCCTTCCACAGCGCGGCCGAGCTGCTCTCCACCGCCGATGCGCACGATCTCGCCATCGCGCAGCTGATGCTTGAGAACGAGTGCGCGCTCGCCGCCGAGGCCGCGCACGCTCGGGGCCAGTCGCCGGTCGAGTACGTGCGCGCCGGCATCGAGCGCATCTGGGAGGCGATGCGTGCCTGCGTTCAGCGCGGCATTGCGGCCGAGGGCACGCTGCCCGGCGGGCTCAACGTTCGCCGCCGCTCAGGCTCGCTCGCAGCGAAGATCGCGGTGAAGGAGTCGATCGGCCTGCGCGGCGATCCGCTCGTCCCCCTCGACTGGCTCACCGTCTTTGCCATGGCCGTGAACGAAGAGAATGCCGCCGGCGGCCGCGTGGTGACCGCGCCCACCAACGGCGCGGCTGGCGTGGTCCCCGCCGTGGCACACTACTACGAGCGATTTGCTCCCGAGGCCGACCACGAAGGCATCCTCCGCTTCTTTCTCGCCTCGGCCGCCATCGGCATTCTCTATAAAGAGAACGCCTCGATCTCGGGCGCGGAGGTGGGCTGCCAGGGCGAGGTCGGCGTGGCCTGCTCCATGGCCGCCGCCGGGCTGACCGCGGCGCTGGGCGGAACGAACGAACAGATCGAGCACGCCGCCGAGATCGCCATGGAGCATAACCTGGGCATGACCTGCGACCCCATCGGCGGGCTGGTGCAGATCCCCTGCATCGAGCGCAACGCCATGGGCGCGGCCAAGGCCGTACACGCCTCGCGCATCGCGCTCAACGAGGAAGGCGAGCACAAAGTCTCGCTCGACCAGGTCATCCGCACCATGTATCTAACCGGGTTGGATATGCAATCGCGCTACAAGGAAACCAGCCTGGCTGGCCTTGCGCTCAACATCATCGAGTGCTAACTTGGCGGGCGAGGATTCCCGACATATCCAGCGCCGCGATGCCGGCACGCTGGCTGAGTTTGTGCGGGAACGCGCCGAACACGCCTGCAAGAAATAACCCTGCCGCTCGTTGCTCCGGTTCTCGCGCTCGTCTACCATCGCTCAAGAGGGAGCACGCACGGTGGAACCGGAAGGAACAGAGCGGCAGCAAGCGCCACCGGAGCTTGAGCCGGCGGCGTCTCCCATGCAGGGTCAGCCGGCGCCACGTGCGGTGCTGCAGGTGGCGCCCGCCTGGCACACGGTGGTGCTGGTGGCCGGCGTGGTTGCCCTTTCCGTGCACGGAGCATCGCGCTTCGCTCTGCATCGCGGGCCGGTCGATCGCCTCGCCACCTATGCCATGACCGCGCTGATGGAAGCAGCCCTGTTCGGCTGGGTGCTGCTGGGGCTGCACCTGGGCCGCACGCCGCTGCGCTCGCTGCTGGGCGGCTTCTCTTTTCGTCCGCGCGCCGTTGCGCAGGACATGGGCGTGGCCGCCGTCTTCTGGATTGCGTCTTTGTGCGTGCTCGGTTCGATCGGCGTGGCGTGGGCCGGCGTGGAGAAGGCGATGGCGCATCCGGCTCCGGTAGCGCCCGCGCATGGGCAGCCACCGGCCTACTCGTCCTCGCAGATGGAGTCGCTACGCGCGCTCAAAGAGCTTGCGCCGGAAGGCGCGGGCGAGATCGCCGCGTGGGCCTTGCTCTGCGTGCTGGTCGGGTTTGTGGAGGAGTTGGTCTTCCGCGGCTATCTGCAGCGGCAGTTCATTGCCCTGGCGCGCGGCGGCCTGGTGACCGGGGTGCTGCTTTCCGCCTCGGTCTTCGGCGCGGCCCATGCCTATCAAGGCGCGCGCAACATGGTGATGCTCGCCGTCTTCGGCGTGCTCTTCAGCGTGCTTGCTCTCTATCGCCGCAGCCTGCGCGCGGGGATGATGGCTCATTGCTGGCACGACCTCTTCGCCGGCCTCGCGCTGGCTCTGCTCAAGTCCGCCCACGTCATCTAAGAGGCGCTTCGCCGCGCGCCATTCCACGCCGGAGAATTGTTGCTTCTTTTTCCACCGGCGCTACGTTTTTTTCTTGACACTGCTTATGCATGAATCTATACATTCTTCAACTGCAATAGAAGTGTTGCAGCATCGATGGAATCCATCGAAAGGGAGAATAGGCAAATGGCAACCAAGAAGGCAGCCAAGAAGGCACCCGCGAAGAAGGCGGCGGCGAAGAAGGTCGCCAAGAAGAAGTAGCGGTACCTCCATCCAACAGGCAACACTCCGAGGGGGACGCTTCCAGCGTCCCCCTCAGTGTTTCCGCGGCAATGGGGTTACACTGGAAGCCGCATCGAACCGGGGAGGAAATCGTGACACGCCGCCGCTGGATTGCCGAACACTGGGACGAAGCCACCGCCACACTCGCCGGCGCGCAGGCCGAGCACCTGGCCCGCGTGCTGCGCGCGCAGCCGGGAATGCAGGCCGACGTGGTGGCCGGCGGCCGCGTCTTTCACGCCGAGGTGGCCGCGGTCTCGCCCACCGAGGTCCGCTTTAATCTCGTCGCCGAGATCGACGCGGACCCGGCCTTGCCCGTCACGCTCGCCGTCGCCGTCTATAAGTTCGATCGCATGGAGTGGGCCATCGAGAAGGCCACCGAGCTGGGCATCGCTCAGCTCGCGCCGGTGATTGCGCAGCGCACGGAGAAGCACCTGGCGCAGGCGGCAGGGAAGCGCGTCGAGCGCTGGCGGCGGATTGCGCACGAGGCCGCGCAGCAGGCTCGCCGCTCCGATGTGCCGCTCGTCCTCGAACCGGTGCCGCTCTCGACGCGGGTACGCGCCGCATCCGAGTCCACGCGCATCGTGCTGGCCGAGCAGGAACGCACCACCACCCTGCGCAACGCGCTCGACGAAGCCGTGACCGCGGCCGGCGCCGAGATGCCCGCGCTCGAGATCGCCGTCGGCCCCGAAGGCGGATGGGCCGCGGAAGAAGAAGCGCTCTTCGACGCCAACGGCTGGCGCGCCGTCTCGCTCGGCCCCCGCATCCTGCGCGCCGAAACCGCCGCCATCGCCGCGCTGGCGGTGGTTGCTTCCTATCTGGAGTAGAAATACCTTTCCGTTTGCGCCGTCGAGTTAGAGCCGCCGCACCATGCCGCCATCGACGAGCAGGCTCTGTCCGGTGATATACGAGGCATCGCCGGAAAGCAGAAACGCAACCGTCTTGCCGATCTCCTCGACATGGCCGTAGCGGCCGAGAGGAATCTCACCCGTGGCCGGCGCCGGTTGCGGCCGCGTCTCAATGAACCCAGGCAGTACGGAGTTCACGCGGATCTTCCAGCCGGCCGCGTACTCGGCATAGACGCGCGTCCAGGCGGCCAGCCCGGCGCGAAAGACCGACGAGACAGGACGCTCCGCCTCGGGCGAGTAGGCGGCATAACTCGACAGGTTCACAATCGACCCACCGCCTTGCGCGCGCAGCACCGGCGTTGTCAACCGCGCCATGCGGATCACGCTGCCCAGGATCAGATCGTAGCCGTTCCGCCACTCCTGGTCGGTCAGCGTCAGCAGATCGCCCTTGGCCGGGTGGCCGGTGTTGTTCACCACTGCATCGATGCGCCCGTAAGACTCGAGTGCGGCCGTGACCAGCCTTTGTAGATCGGCTTCGCTCTCGACCGAACCGCGAACCCCGATGCCGCCGACCTCCTCCGCCAGAGCCAATACAGCCTCAGACCGCGCCAGCAGCGCCACGCGGTAGCCGCGCGAGGCCAGTACGCGCGCCACGCCAGCTCCAATGCCTTGACTTGCCGCGGTCACCAACGCGACCCGCCCCTGCCCGTCTGCGCTCGTCATCTCTTTCCCATCTCCATCATGAACATCGTCTCATGCAGGTGGCCGCCGTCTCGTCGCGTGGATGCCAGCGTCATTCGGCTTATAAGAAAATGCGCGGGTCTGGAG
>JBAVMZ010000563.1:0-15037 GCA_049690595.1 Occallatibacter sp.
CAAAAAGAGCCGCCGGAAGCCCGCTGGTCGAGTCGGCGCCGAGCAGCACGGCAAAGCGGCCAGCGGCGTCGGTCTCGACCGTCTGCAGCTCCTGCCAGAGCGGCGGCTGGCCCACGGCCGCGCCGTAAATGGAGAAGCGCAGGGTGACGCGACGGCTGGCCGACGCCGGCAGCGCGCCCTCGAAGCGCATGAGAGAGGGCAGCGGCTGGCTGGCGCTTTGAGCGAGAGCTGCTTCGGGAGCCTCGGGCTGGGCTGCTTGAGCCGATGCGGGGTTTGAGTGGCAAAGGGCAGCCACGAGCGCCAGGGAGACGGCAGCAGCCCGGCCGGCCCTGAGGCCATTGGAAACGAACAACGCAGTGGGGGAAGCGGTGTGCGTGATCATAACTGCTTCCATCTGGCCGCTTGCGGGGGCCAGGGTCAAGTTAATCGCGCATTATCCTGATGTTAACTGGTAGAGCTATTTATTTCATTGACTTAATGGAGAGAAACCCGGCCACAGAGGCTATGGCCGTGCTAAACTGCCGCTACCGCCGCCGCGGAATTCCCCTCCCGGCTGCTCTTGCGGAGTCTGTCCATGCCCGTCGAGTACGAGTTTGCGGAATTCAAAGCCGACCCGGAGTTGCGCACCTTGTGGCGGCGCGGCTACACGGTCCCCATCCAGGACCAGCCTTTCCGGCTGCTTGCATTCCTGCTTTCGCGCTCGGGCGCCCTGGTGACGCGCGAGGAGATTCACGCCCACCTCTGGCCGGCCAACACCAACGTCGAGTTTGACCAGAGCCTGCGGGTGGCCATGAGCAAGGTGCGCGAGGCGCTGCGCGACTCGGCAAGCGAACCCATCTATATTGAGACGCTTCCGCGCCGCGGCTATCGCTTCATTTGTCCCGTGACGGTACGGGAAAAGCCGGTGCCGGGGGTGGCCACAGCGCCGCTTCCGGCCCCGTCAGAGTCCAGGCTACTCGGCCCGGCTCCCGGACAGATGCCCGTTGTGATGCCTGCAGAGACACCGCATCCCAGACCCTCCCGGCTGCGTCAGATTCGCTGGTTTGCTCTGGGCGCTTCAGTTGCTCTGCTGGTGGGACTGGGCCTGTTCGTGGCCTGGCGCCAGGCGCGGCGGCTTGCCCAGCCCGCCACCACCGGCCAGGCCGCTGGCCGCCGCACCGTGGCTGTGCTCAGGCTGCTTAACCTCAACGGCCAGACCGAGGACCAGTGGCTTTCCACGGCGCTGGTGGAGATGTTCTCGACCGAGTTGGCAGGCGAGGGCCAGTTGCGCGTGCTCTCCGGCGAAGAGGTTGCACGCGCCGGCCTGGCCACGCCCGCTGAGACCTCGCCCTCGGCTGCAACCCTGGAGCAATACGGCAGGCAGGCCGGCGCCGGGATTCTCGTCTTTGGTTCCTACGCGGTGACGCGCGGCGACGCGGCCAGCGGCCCGCCTCAGCTCCGGCTCGACCTGCGCCTGGCCGACCTCTCGACCGACGCCCCGCCGGTGGCGCTGACTCAATCCGGCCTTGCCACCGACCTCTTTGCCCTGGTTTCAGCCACCGGCGCCCAGATGCGCCAGCGGCTCGGCGTGGAGGCGCTCTCAGGCGAATCGCTCACTGCTGTTCGCCGCACCATGCCCGCCAGCCCCGCCGCCGCCCGGCTCTTTGCCGAGGGACTGGATCATATGCGCGACTTTGACCCGTTGGGTGCACGCGACTTGCTGGAAAAAGCTGCCAAACTGGCCCCGGAGCACGCTGGCATCCACTTGGCGATGGCCGAGAACTGGAACTCGATGGGCTACACCGCCCGCGCCCGCCAAGAGGCTGTCCGCGCCGCCGACCTAGCCGCCGGGCTGCCGCGCGGCGAGTACCTGGAGATTCAGGGCGAAAAGGCTCTGCTCTCTTCCGACTTTCCTGGCGCCATCGATCTCTTTCATTCGCTTCTGACCTTCTATCCGGACAGCGTACGTTACGGCCTGCTGTTGGCCCGCGCCCAGCGCTCGGCGGGCCGGGCCAACGACGCGCTTGCCACGCTCGCCGACCTGCGCCGGCCGGGGATAGCGCTCGCCGACGAGCTGCGCATCTCGCTGACCGAGTCGAACTTTTCGGTCGTTGTCGGCAGTTTCCCCAAAGGACTGGAAGCGGCCGACCGCGCCATCGGCATTGCCCGCAGCCTGAACGAAGACCTGCCCTTGGCCGACGGACTCTGGCGCCGAGCCAACGCGCTGGAGCGCATGAGTCGCAACGATGAGTCGCTGGCGGCGTCGCGCCAGGCACAGCAGCTTTACCAGTCCGCGGGCAACCGCATGGGACTGGCGCTCAGCCTGCTGACCTCGGGCGACGTGCTCTATGCGCAATCGAAGACCGCCGAGGCCCGGCGCGACTTTCAGAAGGCGCTCGAGGGCTTCCGCGCGGTCGGCAACCTGACCGATTCCTCGTTGACCATCGAGCGTATCGGAAATACCTATTACGACGAGGGCGCGCTGGACAAGGCCGAGGAGAACTACCTCCAGGCGTTGGCCGGTTATCGCGAAGTTCCATGGAACGAAGGCATTCCGAGCGCCCTGGGCAATCTGGCCAACGTGCGGCACATGCGCGGCGACTTGGCCGGGGCGCTGGCGGCCAACTCCGAGGTGCTCGCCCTTTTCGAAAAGACCGGCAATCAACGCGGAGCCATGGCCACCCGCTGCAACATCGCCGACATCGAGATGGATCGGGGACGGTTGAAGCAGGCCGAGCAGGACTACAGTCAGTGCGCGGCCGTGGCCGCAAAGATCCAGTACGCGCGCGGGCTGGCCCTGGCCCGCACCGGCCTGGGGTTGATTAAAGTTGTGCGCAATGACGCCGCCACGGCCCTCAAGGACTTCGAACAGGCACGCAAGGCCATGGGCAAGGACCTTGAGCCCGGGATCGAGCGCTCGATTCTGGCCGGCGAGGCCGAGGCCCAGCGCGCCTCCGGCCATCCCCAGCAGGCGCTCGATCTGCTTACCCGCGCCGAGGTCTCCGCCGCTCATGACGCCGACCACGATGCTCTGGCATCGCTTTCCGCAAGTGAGGCCGCAGCTGCCCTCGATCTGAAGCTACTCGATCGCGCCCGGGCAGCGGCGCAGAAAGCGCTGACTGAAGCTCATGCCCAGTCTGGCGTGCTGGCTCCCATGCTTGCCGCGGTTGCCATGGCCCGGGTTCAACTGGCGCAAGGCAAATCGGCCGCCGCGCGCCAGACACTCAGCCTGGCCCTTGCCGCTGCCGCATCCGATGGCTATGGCCCGCTTTGGCTGGAGGCGCGCCTCCTGCGGGCGCGTGGATCGGAGCCCACACAGCAGGCGAAAGAGCTTTTCACGTTGGCCCAGGAAGCGACATCCCATGACTGGCGCCTGCTAGCCACCGAGGCGCGAGAACCGTATCCGAAGCGCTGAGGGGGCGCTCCAGGGAACCTGTGCATAAGCCCCGAACCCGCAGCCAATCTGCATAAGGCCTCGGCTTGAAACCGACGCTGCACCATCGGCACACAATGGTCGCACAGCCGGCTATTCAGAAGGATGGCCAAACGAGCAAACGAAAGCCCGCAAAGGAGCGGCGTTCTCCCTGAGGAAGAGCAGTAGATTGGCGGCATCGATCTCACGGTGTGGACAACTCCAACTGGGGCACGGTCACGCCGGCCAACAACACCCCTTACGCCACAGGCGCGCAAGTGACCATCACCGCGACGGCCAATCCCGGGTACCAATTCACCGGATGGACCGGAAGCTCCGTCAGTTCCAACAACGTACAGAACCCGGCCAGTCCGAGCACCCAGCTAACCATGCAGGGGAGCAATCAGGACCAGGTTCAGGCGAACTTCGCGCCGATGGGGCCCCTCACCACACCCGTGGGCCAGACGAGCGCTACGGCGACCGCCACGCTGACCTTCACCACAGCCGGAACCCCAGGCGCCATCAACGTGGTCACGCAGGGAGCGGCCAACCTCGACTTCCAGTCAGCCTCCGGCGGCAACTGCTCCACGGGGACCGCTTACGCCGTGGGCCAGTCCTGCACGGTCAACTACACCTTTGCCCCGCTCGCGCCGGGCCTGCGCATGGGCGCGGTGGAGCTCTTCGACGGCTCCGGCAACCTGCTGGCCAGCGGCCCGATTTCGGGCATGGGCCAGGGACCGGTGATCGCCTATGGGCCGGGCACGCAGAGCACGGTGAGCTTCAACGGGCTGAGCGATGCCACGAGAGTGGCGGTGGATGCGGCGGGGGATCTCTTCGCCTCGACCAAAAACAACAGCCAGGTTGTGAAGCTCATGCCCGGCGGCGTCCAAACCACAGTGTTTTCCGGATTTGGGGGGATCCCGCATGCGCTCGCGGTGGACGGAGCGGGCAAGCTCTATGTCCAGGACAGTTGGCAGGGCCTGCTGTGGAAGGTTACGCCCAGTGGCGCCTCGTCGACCGTGCCGTATGGCGGGACTAATCCGGCCTCCGTTGCGGCGGACGGATCGGGCAACCTCTTTGTGGTGGACACCAACCAGGTGCTGGAACTGATTCCCGCCGGCGTCCAGACAACGGTGCCAACCAGCGGACTGTCATCCCCGCAGGCCTTGGCGCTGGATGCGGCCGGCGATCTCTTCATCTCCGATACCGGCAACAACCAGGCGGTGGAAGTTCCCGCCGGCGGCGGCGCGCAGACCACGGTGGCCAGCGGACTGAGTAATCCGAGCGCCATTGCAGTGGATGCGGCGGGTGACCGACCTCTTCATCGGGGTATCCGGTACTTCCGCCCTCGTGGTCGTCCCGGCCGGCTGCACCAGCGCCGCCTGCCAGACCACACTGGGGGCCGGAACGGGATACCCGAGCCAGATTGCAGTGGATGGATCCGGTGATCTCTTCCTCGCGACAGAGAATCTTGCCGCCCCGGTGGTTGAGTTGAACCGCTCGCAGGCGCCCTCGTTGAACTTCCCAACCACGACCAACGTGGGCTCGACGGACACCACCGACGGCACGCAGACAGTGCAGGTGGCGAACATCGGCAACCTGCCGCTGGTCTTCACCGGCCTCGGCTATCCGGCCGATTTCTCTGAAGCCGTCGGCGACCCGAGCGCCTGCACCAGCTCCAGCAGCCTGAGCGCGGGCCAGCAGTGCGACCTGCCGGTCAGCTTCATGCCGACGGCCGCGGGCTCGCTAAGCGAGAGCGTAACCTTGACCGACAACGCGCTGAATGGCAGCCCGGCCACGCAATCGATCACCGTAACCGGCACGGCTACCCAGGTTACGCCGATCATCACCTGGTCCCCGCCGGCATCCATAACCTACGGCACGGCGCTGAGCGGTACACAGCTCGATGCATCCTCCACGGTGGCTGGAAACTTCGTTTACTCTCCGACCTCCGGGACGGTGCTTTCGGCCGGACCTCATACGCTGTCGGTTACCTTCACTCCGACGAAGACGGCCGAATATGCAACCGTCCAGACAACCGTCACACTTACCGTATTGCCAACGCCAGACGTGCTTACCTCTCCCACGCCGGGCGACACGCTGACCGGCTCCAGCGCCACCTTCAACTGATCGGCCGGCGGGGGTGTCACAAAGTACGAGTTCCTGCTGGGCACCACCGGACCCGGCTCGAAAGACGTATACAACGCGACCAATGCGACCACAACGGCCCTCACCTCCGGCGTGGTCAGCGGTATACCGGTCTACGGTCAGACGCTCTATGCGCGAATCTACTCCTGGATCAACGGAGCTTGGCAGTACAGCGGCTACACCTATACGAAGTTCCGGCCTCCGACTCCTTAGGTGGCGGCGGCTTCACCGAGTACGAGTCCCGGCTGGTTACCGGGACCCGGCTCGAATGCTTTCAATTACCCACAAGCTGAACTCCGATCATGATGCCGAGTTCGATGTCGGTTATACCAAATCAGAATGGTCCCAAGATAGCTATACCCAGGCGAGGGGAAAGCGGCAGGCTTGTAACGGCGAATCTCCGAGATAGAGGGACCGATGCCGAAGCCGTTGAGCGATGACCTGCGCTGCCGGATTCTGGAGGCGTATGCGCGCAAGGAGGGCTCTCAGGCCCAACTGGCGCGCCGCTTTGATGTCAGTTTTGAATATGTCCGTAAACTGCGCAAACAGTTCCGGCGGAACGGTCAATGCAACGCGTGCCGCAGAAGCGGCACATTGCGCCCAGCCGTATGACCAGTTCAGTTCGCAAGCAATTGCGCGGGTGGTTGCGCCAGCAGCCGGACCATACCCTGGCGGAGTTGGGCGAGCAATTGCTCGCGCAGGGGGTTGAGGCAGGCCGCAGCTTGGTCTGGCTGACGCTCCAACAGATGGGCCTTCGTCAGAAGAAAAGTCTCTCCACGCCCAGGAGCGCGTCAGCAAGGCCAACCTCAGGCAGCGCGAAGAGTTCCTCCAGCAGATCGGCACCACCGAGGCGGAGAAGCTGATCTTTCTTGATGAAAGCGGTGTGACCACGCAAATGACTCGGCAGTGGGGCCGCGCACCAAAGGGAGAGCGCGTCGCCGAGGCCCGTCCGGAGAGCCACTGGAAGGTGCTGACCACGCTGGGCGCGATGAGCCTGGAAGGCATGGTGGCGACCATGAAGGTTGAGTCGACAACTGACAGCGATGTCTTCGAGGCTTTCCTCAAAGAAGTTCTCTGTCCAGAGCTGAAAGCCGGCGACGTGGTGGTGATGGATAACCTGAGCGTGCATAAGGTGGACCGAGTTGGCGAGTTGATAGAAGGCGCGCAGGCGAGGCTGCTCTATTTGCCGCCCTATTCGCCGGACTTGAACCCCATCAAAAAAGCCTGGTCAAAGTTCAAACAGTTCCTGCGCTCGGCCAAAGCCCGCACCCAACAGGCCCTGGACTTGGCTGTCCCCGAAGCGCTGAAATCCATCACCGCAGAGAACTCCCGCGCCTGGTTCCAATATTGCGGATACGCCCCACAGAATTAAGCAAAACGCTCAAGCCAAGGCCGAGAGTCTGCTGGAGTTCCCTGATTCGCCCTTTTGGCAGACTCGATGCCTCGACTTCTACGTCTGCAAGGATGGGGAAGGCCTGGTACTACAGTTGTAGATAGAAGATAGGCAGTGGGGATCCTCGTTTACGGTAGTGGCAGCGTAGAGCATGGAATTGATGTCGTCTTCGCCATTGCGACCAGAGCAGTAGATGCTCAACGCCGTGCCATCCGCGCCAGAGAAGGCGAGTGAGCAGGTGGCGCAGTTCCGGTACGCTGATTGGTACCTGTCCGTCTGGAGTTTTTTCTCCCCGTGCTTGCAAAATGGCCAGCACCGCGTGGGCCAGCATGGCGAGCGTGATGTGCCAGTACCAACCCTGCCAGTGGCGAACTTCGTAGTGGTCCAGTCCGCACTCGCCCTTGGCTGTTTGGAGGCATTGCTCGATCCGCCAACGTTGCCCAGCCACGCGCACAAGGGCTTCTAACGTGGCCTTGGATGTGGGCGCGTAAAACCGATAGTAGGCATGCTCGGGCTGCTCTTCGATACTGCGCCGCACCAGCAATCCGTGGTTCCAGCCATCCTCTTCCCTGCCCCGAATCAGAGTCCAGTCGTATAGCCGTTCGCCTTTGCTGCCCGCCCCTGCGGAAACGCGCTCCCAGGCCAGCCCCGGCAAACTCCGTACAATCGCATTCACGCATCGCTGCTCCTGATCGGGCCAGCGCATGCGCTGGTCTGATGGGATGGCGGCCAGCACATAACCCAATCGCCGCGCCTCCAAGCACTGGCGCAACTTGCTATTGTTGTCGTAGACCTCGTCAGCCGTGACCAAGTTACAGGGAGCACTGGCTTGTAGCGCACGCTCGATCATGCTCTGCGCTAACCCCGGCTTAGTGGCAAACTCGGTCTCTTCCGGCACGGCCGCGGCGCGGCGGTGCTCGCCGTCGGCATCCCATTCTTCGGGAAGATACAACTCACGGTCCACCAACGCCGCGCCCTTGTCGCTGGAGTAGCAGAGAAATACTCCAAACTGGCTGTTCTCGATGCGACCCGCCGTACCGGTGTACTGGCGCTTGACTCCAACCGAGTGCTCACCCTTCTTCAGGAACCCAGTTTCATCGGCGATCGGCACCGCATCCGGGCCGCTCAACTCTTCCAGCGCATAATCGCGAAGCCGATCGCGCGCCGCCTCCGCATCCCAACGCGCTCGACCCAAAAGATGCTGCACGCGATAAGGCGCCGACTCGCCCATCCACTCGGCCAACTGCCAGCCGTTCTTCAGCTCGCAGTGGCTCATCAAACCCTGAAGATAGGCTAATCTGCGCTCCCGTGCCTCGGAGCGCGCAAACAACCCCGCTATGCGGTCATGGAACCGCAATACCTCACGCCTCCAACCCGATAATCGCCTCTCCATCGCCTAAACCAGAGAAAGGTACCCAGAGCAAACTCAGATTATAATAATCACAACTGTAGTGCTAGGAGCATTGGTTGCTGCCAAGGACCCCAAGGCCGAGGCATTCAACTATGCCCTGTGCCAGTGACGCAGCTTTGCCACCTCCGCGAGCGGATGTCTCATCCACGTGCTACCTTATGCTACCTTATTTGACTGGTTCGCTCCTCACTTGTAGATATCGACCTTTGTTGCGGTTGTGGATGCGGCATAGTTATCGCTGCCGGCGTAGGTCGCTACGATGCCGTGCCTGCCCACCGATAGATTTGCTGTCGTGTAACTGGCTTTGCCGGAGGCGTCGACGGGGACTGCGGCCAGCTGCGCCGTGCCGTCAAAAAACGATACCGAACCGGTGGCATTGGGGGCGCCGGCGGTGGTCGAGTTGACGGCTGCCGCAAAGGTGACGGCGGTACCCGTCTGGACCCGCGGAGCGGAGACGGAAAGGATCATGGTTGTCGTTGCGGGAGTGACCGTAAAGGACACAGTCTGCGAGGCCGCGGCGGCATAGTTGGTCTGTTGCGCGTAGCCGATGACCAACTGGTGAGTGCCTGAAGCCGGCCCGGGAATTGTTAACACTGCGCTTCCATTCGAGAGCGATACGGGCACCGCCGCGCCGCCGTCGAGGCTATACGTGATGACTCCCTGCGGCGGGCCCGCGTTGGAACTCACAGTGACCGTCCGGCGAAGATTCACGCCGTAAGGAGTCGAACCGGTGCCCGAGGAGATGCTGATGGTCGTCGGGATCGGGTTGGCGACGATGGTGGTCGGGGCGGAGACGCCCGCGGGGTTGTTCTTGTCGCCGGAGTATGCGGCTGTAAACACATAGGGACCGGCCGCAAGGCCTGGGGCGATGTACCAGTAGGCACAGCCGTCGCCGCCGAGTGTCTGCGTGGTCAGCACCGCGGAGCCGTTGAGGATCTCGACGGGCCCAGTGGCTGCGGTTTTCCGCGCCGACTTGACACGGGCGGTCACATTCGTAGCGCCAGGGTAGACCAGGTTGTCGAGGCAAACGTGAGGCTGATGGCGGAATCGGCTGAACCGGTAACGCTCAGGGCGATGTGGCCGCTGCTGGGAAGGTTATTGGCGTCGCCCTGGTACCTGGCCGTCACGGAGAGACTTCCGGCCGCCGTGGGCGTAAAGCCGCACGTCGCCACGCCGCCGGCGTTCAGGGCGCTGGTGCAGAGATTGGCGCCGCTGAAGGCAAAGACCACCGTGCCGGTCGGGTTGACGCCGGTAACGGTTGCGGTGAGTTGCGCGGTCTGGCCCAGCGTGAGGGTGTTCGACACCGGGGTAAGTTTGGTCGCGCTGGAGGTTTGGGCCACGACGATGTTGGCGCTTGCCGAGCCTGTTCCGTAGTCGGCGCTGCCGTTGTACGTTGCCACGATTGTGTGCAGGCCGGCGCCGAGGGCTGCGGTTGCGAAGGTTGCCTGGCCGGCTGCGTTCACCTGTATGGTGGCCAGCAGTGTCACTCCGTCATAGAAGGAAACGGCACCGGCGGCATTGGGAGCGCTGGCTGTGGTGGAGGTGACTGCGGCCGTGAAGGAGACGCTCTGGCCCACCTTGGAGGATGAGGTGGAAGGAGTCAGCGCGACCAGGACCGAGGCTGGGTTGACGAGGAAGGAGACGGTCTGCGACGGGGCGGCTGCGTAATTGGTCTGCTGCGCGAAGCCCACCACCACCTGGTGGCTTCCCACCGCGGGCACGGGAATGGTGAATTCGCGTTGCCGCTGCTGAGCGCGACGGTCGCCGGTGCGCCGCCGGCCAGGCTATAGGTGATGGAGCCCTGCGGTGCGCCGGCATTCGAACTGGCACTGACGGTGCGACGGAAGCTGACACCGTAAGGAATCGAAGTGCTTCCCTGCGAAATGCTCAGGTTGACCGGAACCGGGCTGACCGTGACGACCACAGGAACCGAGGTTCCCGCGGGATTGTTCTTGTCGCCGGAGTAGACAGCCGAAACCGAGTGGGCGCCGGCGTTCAGTCCGGGCGCGATGTACCAGTAGGCGCATCCGTCGCCATTCAGGGTAAGCGTGGTAAGCACAGCGGTTCCGTCGAGGATTTCGACTGAGCCCGTTGCCGCGGCCTTCACGGCCGAAGTGACGCAAGCCGTCACATTGGTGGAGCCGGGGTAGACCAGCGTGGTGCTCGCCAGTTGCAGGCTGATAGAGGCATCGTAGAGGGTCTGGACGTTGAGGGTGATCGCTCCGGAACTGGCCAGGTGATCCGCACCGCCCTGGTATTGGGCGGCGACCATGACGCTGCCGGCGGAGGGCGGCGCAAAGCTGCATGTGGCTGCGCCCGCAGTCAGGCTGCTGGTGCAAAGCTTGGACCCGCCCGCACTGAAGATCACCGTGCCGCCAATCGTGCCGGAGCCGGAGACCGTAGCGGTTAGAAGGTCGGCCTGGGTCTGCGTGGGAGTGGTAGACGCCGCGGTGAGAACCGTCGTGCTGGAAGCCTGATTCACAACGACCGTCTGCGTCACCGGAGTGGCGGCAGTGTAATTGCTGTTCCCCGCCTGGCTGGCGGTGACCACAACCGAGCCAGTACCGGCGATGGTGAGCGCGGAGCCGGCGACGGTTGCTGGACCGGTGACGGCGAAGGTGACGGGATTGCCCGAGGCTCCGCCCTTCGCGCTGAGGGCAATCGGCGCTACCCCGTAGGTAACCGGCGAGCTCAGTGGCGTGAATGTGATGGTTTGCGCGGCCTGGTTCACGGTAAGCGTTACGGTCGCGGTGGCCGCGTTGTAGTTGGCTGCGTCCGTCGGCGTGAAGGTGACCGAGAGGGTCTGCGAACCCGTCGCGAGCACAGTCCCTGCGGCCGGCGTGTAGGCGAAACTCCCGGCGACTGTGGATGTGGCGTCAAGCTGGCTCGCACCCAGCGGTGTGCCGTAGGGGATGGCGGCCGGTGCGTTCCAGTTGATCGCCGGCGTGGCCTTGTTCACCACCAGTGTGACGGTGGAAGTTGCACTTGTATAGTCGGTGGCGTCCGTTGGCGTGAAGGTGACGGAGAGGGTCTGCGAGCCAGTGGTGGGTACGGTCCCGGCCGCGGGCGAATACGCGAATGCTCCGGCAACGTTCGAGGTGGCATGGAGTTGCGCAGCGCCGAGCGCCGTGCCGTAGGGGATGGCCGTGGGCGTGCGCCAGGAAATGGTCGAAGTGGCCTGCTTCACTTGCAGCTGAACAGTTACGGTTGCGGTGGTGTAGTCGGTGGTGTCCGTTGGCGTGAAGGTGACGGAGAGTGTCTGCGAGCCGGCGCTGAGAACGGTTCCTGCTGCCGGGCTGTAAACAAACGTTCCGGGCAGGGGAGACGTTGCCCTGAGTTGGGAAGCGCCGAGGGCTGTGCCGTAGGTGATGGCCGAAGGAGCGGTCCAGTTGACCGTGGGGGTGGCCTGGGCGATGACGATGCTTGCCGTTACCGGCGAGGCTGCCAGGTAGTTCGCATTGCCGGCTTGATTGGCAGTCACCACGATGGTGCCTGCGCCCGTCATGGTGAGGGTGGAGCCGCTGACGGTTCCCGGCCCGGAGACGACCGAGAAGGTGACCGGATTGCCCGATCCGCCGCCGGTAGCGATGAGCGTAATGGGCGCGGCTCTGAAGGTGACCGGCGAGGAGGGCGAGAAGCTGATGGCCTGCGCAGCCTGGGCGATGACGATGCTTGCCGTTACCGGACTGGCGGCCGCATAGTTGGCATTGCCTGCCTGGCTTGCGGTCACCACGATGGTGCCCGCGCCGGTAATGGTGAGGGTGGTTCCGCTGACGGTTCCAGGTCCGGAGACGACCGAGAAGGTGACGGGATTGTCCGATCCTCCGCCCGTGGCGATGAGCGAAATCGGCGGGGCGCGGTAAGTGACCGGCGAAGAGGGCGAGAAGCTGATCGTTTGCGATGCCTGGTTGACCACCAGTGTCACGGTGGCCGTGGCCGTGGTGTAGTCGGTGGTGTCGGTTGGCGTGAAGGTGACTGAGAGCGTCTGCGAGCCGGCGGCAAGGACAGTTCCGAGAGCTGGCGAGTAGGCAAATGTCCCGGCAACCGAGGCTGTGGCATTGAGCTGCGTGGCGCTAAGCGCTGTTCCGTAGTTGATGGCTGCCGGCGCGGCCCAGGTGATCGCCGGCAAACCCTGGTTGCCCGATCCCTTCAGCGGAATGTATTGCGTTGCGTAGCCAGGAGCAACCGCATTGAGCGCATTGTCGGTGATCGCCAGAGTGCCGTTGATGGTGCCGCGGACCGTCGGCGCAAAGCTGATCTGCACCTGGCAGGAGGCCTCTGACGCCAGCGTTGCAGGCGCCGGCGAGTTGGCGTTCAAAATCGTGCACGGTGTGTTGCCGTAGCCGCTCAGCGTAAAGTTGGCCGCGATGCTCGGATTGTTGCCCGTCGTTGGAATCGAGAAGGTGAGTGCCGCGTTGCCAATGTTATCCAGAGTCAAAGCCTGGCCCGCGCTCGTAGAACCCACAGCCGTCGGCGGAAAGCTCCGGCTCGGCGGATCGGCCAGATCTTCCTTCAGAATCCGGTTGTTGACGGTATCGGCGACATACACGTTACCCCTGCCATCCACAGCAACTCCGTAAGGGTGCGCAAGGGTGTTGCCGGCAGTGGTGGTCTGATAGTAGCTGCCGTTAGTCACGGCCTCCTTCGTAATCCGGTTGTTGAATGTGTCGGCAATATAGATGGAGCCGTTGCCGTCCACCGCAATTCCGTAAGGGAGTGACAAGCCGCCGCCGACATTGCTCTGCGTGTAGTTGCCTGCGGTCAAAGTCTCTTTCACCACCCTGTTGTTCAGCGTGTCGGCGATGTAAACATTGCCGCTCCCATCCACTGCGACCCCAAAGGAGTAGAGCAGCCCGCTGCCGATAGCGCTCTGCACGTAGCCGTTCGGCGTGAGCGTTTCCATCAGGATGCGATTGTTGGTGGTGTCGGTGATATAGACGTTGCCGCTGCCGTCCACGGCAACGCCGTAAGGGTAAGACAGGCCGGGGGTCGGCAGAACGCTCTGCACGTAGCCGTTGGCCGTCAGCGTTTCCTTCAGCACGCGGAAGTTTCCTGTGTCGGAGACGTAGAGGTTGCCGCTGCCGTCCACCGCCACGCCGCCGGGCTGATTCATAGCGCTGCCGATCAGGCTCTGCGTGTAGCCGCCCGCCGCAAGGGTTTCCTTCACCACGGGGTTATTGCCGTAGTCGGCAAAAAAGACATTGCCCTGGCCGTCCACCGTGAAGCCGTTGGGAGAATTCAAGCCGCTGGCGGCTACCGTGGTCTCCGTGCCGGCCAGGAAGTTCACCTGTGGCCCGGTTCCGCTGCCATAGATATACCCGGTCGCAATCGGCGCACCTGAGGAGTTTTCGAGAACCACGGCGCCCGAGCGCATCCCCGAATAGACGGGCGCAAAGGTCACATTCACCGTGCAGGTGGCCGCAGCGGCATAGTTCGTTCCGGTAACGCAGGTTCCCGTTCCCGCATTAGCAAAGTCCAGGCCGGCGGCTCCCTGCGCCAGCACCGCCACGGGGCCCAGTACGCCGGCCGCATCGAACACAAAACTCAAGCTCAAGGCCGAACTGGTAGAGCCCACATCGATCGCGCCGAAGTTCACCCCGGAGAGCGTCTCTTCGATTACGCGGCCGTTATCGTCGTCCGAGATATAGATATTACCGAGCCTGTCGATCGCCACGCCGTCGGGATAGTAGAGCTTGCTGGTCTGGATCGCGCTTTGCAAATAGGTTCCCGATGCCGTAAGGGTCTCCATGAGGATCTTGTTATGATAAGTATCTGCAACATACACGTTATTGTACCGATCGACTGCCACGCCAAAAGGCATATCCAGACCGGGGACACTGAAGACGCTTTGCGTATAGGCGCCGCCGGAGAGAGATTCGAGCAAGACGCGATGGTTGTTTGTGTCGGCAATGTAGAGATTGCCGTAGGAGTCTACGGAGACTCCGCAGGGATCGGCCAGACCGGTGACGATCACGCTCTGCGTGTAGACGCCCCCCGAGAGGGTTTCCTTGACCACCTGGTTGTTATTCCCGTCGGCGATGAAGAGGTTGCCGCTCGAGTCCACGGCCAAACCCTGGGGCGAGTTGAAGCCTTTGGCAATCGTCGTCTGCGTGTAGCCGCCGCCGGATGGCGTCAGCTTGATCAACGCGTTCAGCCCGGTATCGGTCAAATAGAGGCAGCCGCTTGAGTCGATCGTGATGCCCTACGGCTCCATCCAGCCCGTGCCGATCGTGCTCTGGACATAGCCGCTCCCAGTCCACGTCTCTTTCAGTACCCGGTGGTTCCATGTATCGGGTACGTATACGTTGAAGTTGGCATCCACGGCGACATTGTGGTTCGTCGCCTGTCCACTGGGTACCACCGTGCTCTCAAAACTGCCAAAATGCGCAGTGGGTCCGGCGACGACCGTGCACACGGCGGCGCATGGCGCAAGCAGAAGAGCCAGCGCGGCAGGGAGGCGGAGCATGACGCGACGCCAACCGATAATAGGTCGAAGCCCTGTGTTTTCTGCTATATCCGCCGATACCGGAGCCGAGGATGTGTTTGAAAATAAACAACCAAGCAACGCTCTAACCCGGATTATTCCTGAAGGCTGAGACAGCGGAAGCCATCTGTGCTACAAACATGTTGACTAGACAGTGTTTAGCGCACAGAGAGAGGCTTCCGCTTGCACGATTTTACCGCGACACAGCGT
>JBAVMZ010000564.1:0-13408 GCA_049690595.1 Occallatibacter sp.
GGCGCCAGACGAGGCCGCGCGCGGCCGGGACCAGATCGGGCTGCTCGACGGTCTTGCGCATGGTGTGGCGATAGCAGAGCAGGAGCGAAACTCCGGCCCCGGCGGTGGTGGCGGCGAGCGCGATCCAGGCGCGGAGGGCGAGCCAGTCGAGCGCCGCAGGAAGCGTGCCGCCGAGCTGCTGAAGGAGCGCGAAGAACCAATAAGTTGGCCAGGCTGCGACCAGAGAGTGGTTCTCCGGCGCGGCCATGATGGCCGGGGAATCGAGCGAGGGAAGAAGGAAGAAGGCCGCGGGAAAGAGGATGAAGGCAGCGATCTGGAGCAGCGCGGAGAGGCGCAGAAACAGGGCGCGCGGCAGGACCAGCGACGTCACGCCCTGCACGGTGAGGACGGATGCATTGAGAAAGAGAGTAGCCGCGGCCATGGCCAGCCAGCACGCGGGACAGAGCCGAAGAACGCCGGGGAATCCGCTGAGCACCAGCGGCCACGCGACGGCCGAGGCGAAGTTGAGGCTGACCAGGGCGAGGCCGAGGATGGCGGCCGAGGCGGCGACCTTGGCGGCGAGAATGGTGCGCGCGTTGATCGGCAGCGGACCGAGGACAAGGGCGTCGCGGCGGTCGGGGAAGGTGGAGTCCCAGGTGAAGACGGCGATCAGGCCCACCACCAGCATCATGCGCGCGATCATGGCCTGTTCGACGTGCCAGGTCATCCCCTCCAGGGTCTCCGGCGCGGGATGCGGATCGATGGAGAAGGCGAAGAACGCGCCCAGCGCCTGCATCAGGCTGAAGAGAATCAGCAGGCCGGCGAACTGACCCAGGAAGCGGGGCACGTCGGCCTCGATCGAGAGAGCTTCCAGATCGACGATGCGCAGCAGGAACTGGCCGTAGAGCACGCGGAACTCGAGCGGTAGCCGTTGCGCCAGTCGCAGAAGCAGCTTATGCATCGATCAGCTCCACCATCTGCCGGGCCATGGCGGCCGAGTCCTGCTCGACGGCAAGCTGCGAAAAGATCTCCTCGAGCGTGGGCAGCTCCATCAGTCCGCGCAGGCTCTCGATCGAGTCGTCTGCCACCACCTTTCCCTTGTGCAGGATGACGACGCGCGAGCAGATGCGCTCCACCGTGTCCAACTCGTGCGAGCTGAACAGCACCACCTTGCCGCGCGCGGCCAGTTCCTGAATGAGCGAGCGCAGGACCAGCGCCGAGGCCACGTCGAGGCCACTGAATGGCTCGTCCAGCAGCAGCAGGGCGGGGTTGTGCACGAGCGCCGCGATCAGCAGCACCTTTTGCCGCATCCCCTTCGAGTAACCCATGATCGATGCGTGGCGGTCGTCGTAAAGAGAAAACAACCGCAGCAGGCCGTCGATGCGCTCCGCGCTCTGGCGGCGGGGCAGATCGCGCAGTTCGGCCACCATGGTCAGGTACTCGGCGCCGGAGAGGTGGTTGTAGAGATAGGGCTCCTCGGGGACGTAGCCCATGCGCCGCTTGTAAGCGATGAGGTCGTCCTGGATGGGCCGGCCTTCGAAGAGAATCTCGCCGAAGGTGGCTTCGATCAGGCCGGTGACCATCTTCATCGTGGTGGACTTGCCTGAGCCGTTCGGGCCCAGGTAGCCGGTGACTTCGCCGGGCCGGGCACAGAAGCTGACGCAGTCCACCGCGGGAATGCTGGAGAAATGCTTGGAGATGTTGCGCAGTTCGAGCAAGGCTTCTCCTCGGTAGACCCTATGTAGCATTCGGCATTATGGCTTGTCAAGCAGTATGCTACATAGCTACAATGTGGCATGGCCCCAAATCCCATTTCGGAGCCAAAACTCTCCCACACCGCCGCCATGATTCTCCAGGCGGTCGACGCCGGCTGCGTCTACGGCTTCTCCATCATGGAAAACCTCGGCCTGCCCTCGGGCACCGTCTACCCCGCAATGCGGCGGCTGGAGCGCGACTCGCTCATTCGCTCGCAGTGGGAGAAGCAGTCCATCGCCGACGCCGAACAACGTCCGCCGCGCAAGTACTACCGCCTGACCACCACCGGGCGCGCCACGCTCGAAGCCTCCCGCAAGCGCTATCCGCTGCTTGCGCGCCTTCTGCCGGCCCTGGAGGCCGAGCGCGCATGAACCGGCTTGCCGCCCGGACGCTCGCTGCCGCCGAAGGAGCATTTCTGCGCGCCTGCTCGCCGCTGGTCCCCGCCGCACGGCGCGCCGACTGGCTCCGCGAGTGGCAGGCCGAGTCCTGGCATGTCCGGCGCTGCCCCGGCTGCGGCGCCGAGTGGCGGGCCGCCCTCTTCTGCGCCGGCGCACTGCCTGATGCACTCGAACTCCGCCGCCTGGCGCAGACCGCACGGCCGCACCTTGCCCCGCTGCACCGCTCGGCCAGCTACTGTCTGCTTGTGCTCGCCGTGATCCTCGCGGCTGGCTGGGCGGTCGGGCTTCGCTCGCCCGGGGTTGTCGCTGAGCGCCACCCGGAGCGGTACACGGCGAGGCCCGGCCTGGTTCTGATCAAGGATGCCCGCGCCGCCGACTGGGCCCCGAGCATCTCGGCCGAGCGCTACCGCCAGTGGAGTTCGACCCGCCAGCAGTACTTCTCGGCCTTCGCCTTCTATCGCATCGAGCGCGAATCTCTCGCCGCCACGGGCCAGAGCGGCTCCGTCCTGCCCGTCGCCGAAGCCAGTGCCGGTCTCTTTGCCCTGCTCGGGCTGCCTACGGAGCAGGGAAGCACGGCGCCGTCGGCCGAGCCCAGCCTCGTTCTGAGCGACGCCGTGTGGAGAAGGGAATTCGCCGCCGATCCGCGCATCGTGGGCCGCATGGTCGAAGCCGGTGGCCGCGTCGTCCGTGTGGCCGCGGTCCTGCCCGACGGCGCATGGCGTCTGCCCGGCGCGGCCGAGGCCTGGCTGCTCACCCCCGACTCCGCGCTCCAGGCCGGCCCCTCCGGTTTCGCGGTCGCGCGCCTCATGCCGAGCGGCTGGGAGGCGATGTGGAATGATCGGATCAACATCCAGAACTACGATGCCGAGGGCAACGAGCAGGACTTCTGGGCCGTCTCCTTCCGCGAACGTACGCGCGGTCCGTGGGGCATCTACTTCATCTCGATTCTGGTGGGCTTGCTGGCCCTGCCCGCGCTTACTTCGGTCTCGCTGGCCG
Organism: Occallatibacter sp.; assembly: GCA_049690595.1. Lineage (GTDB taxonomy): Bacteria > Acidobacteriota > Terriglobia > Terriglobales > Acidobacteriaceae > Telmatobacter. The sequence continues at coordinate 3,129 of JBAVMZ010000564.1, forward strand.
AAGCCACGTCGCCAACGGCACATCTCACGCGCGCCCGCCAGGCAGTCCGCTGGCTCTTTCTGGCTGCCAAGCTGGCGCTGATTCTGGCCATTCTCTATATCGTGCCCTTGGACATGGTCTATACCGGCAAGCCAGGTTACGACCCCGGCGCTTCGGGCGCGCATCTGCTTTTTACGCTCCTTCTGAGCCTCTTCGGCCTCTGGTGGGCGGTGGCCGATCAACGCAAGCGCTGCCCGGTCTGTCTACGGCGGGTGACGCATCCGGCGCGGGTGGGCATCGCCTCGCGCACCTTCCTGGCCTGGAACGGCACGGAGTTGATGTGCACGGGTGGCCACACGCTGCTGGAGGTTCCGGCGCTGCCGACGAGCTGGTTTGGTGAACCGCGGTGGGTCTACCTGGATGCGAGCTGGGAGTTTCTGTTTGCGGCGTAGTCATGCGGCTGGCGTATGATCGCTCCATGATCGATGCCGGACAGCTTGCGAACGGACTGTGGATGGGCGCTGTGCTGATGACGCTGGGATTGAATCCGGGCACGATGAGCGGGTTTGCGCGGGCAGTGAACCGCCTGGCCGAGGCCGCACCGATGCGGCTGCCCGTGCCGGCGCGGATGCCGGAAGACTTGAAGGCTCCTCGATGGTTCCCGCCTGCAGGGGCGCTGGTGATTCTCGCCTCGCTGGCGGCTTATCTGGCCTGACGAGCTACAGAAAGGCCATCCCCGGCGAATGCGCCAGGGATGGCCTTTTTGTTTTGTGCTTCCGGCCAGGCAAACCGCGACCGGGACTCTTAGCTGATTTCGATCACGTCGCTGGCTGCCGCGGCGGCTGCGTCGGCGCGAACCATCAACTTCTCGGCCACGGCGTAGAACTCGGCTGCCTGTGGGCTCTTCGGTCCGGCCAGGGTCACTGGCAGGCCGCGGTCGCCGCCTTCGCGGATGGCCGGAACCAGTTCGATGGAGCCGAGGAAGGGCACGCCGAACTGCCTGGCGGTCCGCTCGGCGCCGCCTTTGGAGAAGATGTCGATCTGCTCGTGGCAGTGCGGGCAGGTGAAGTGGCTCATGTTCTCGACGATGCCGAGGACCTCGACGTTGACTTGGCCGAACATCTCCAGAGCCTTGCGCGCGTCCTGCAGGCTGACGTCGGAGGGCGTGGAGACGACCACGGCGCCGGTCAGCGGCACGGTCTGCACCAGCGAGATGACCACGTCGCCGGTGCCCGGGGGCAGGTCGACGATCAGGTAGTCGAGTTCGCCCCAGTCCACCTGCTGCAGAAACTGCTTGATGATCTGGTGCAGCATGGGTCCGCGCATTACCAGCGGCTTGTCGCCGGGCGAGATGTAGCCGATCGAGATGGTCTTGATGCCGTGGGCCTGGTTGGGCCGGATGAGGTTGCCGGCGCCGATGGTGGGCTGCTCGCTGGAGCCCATCATCATGGGAATGTTGGGGCCGTAGATATCGGCGTCGATGAGGCCGACGCGCTGGCCGAGCTTGGAGAGGGCGACGGCCAGGTTGACGGCGACGGTGGTTTTGCCCACGCCGCCCTTGCCGGAACCGATTGCGACGATCTTGGAGATGCCCGGCAGCGCCACGGGCGTGGGCATGGCTGGTGAATGCGCCATTGTGTGCGATTACTCCTTGTGTTGTGCGTGTGCTCCGGGTGTATGGCGGAGCGGCTGGTTAATTGGATGCGGCGGCGGCGGTCCCGGAGTCAGAAGCCAGTTTGGCGGCCTTGCGGCGGGCGCCCTCGGACTCGCGATGCTCGCGTCGCAGCAGCGCGTCGGCGTAGCGGCGCTGCTCGTCCGGTGTCGCGGGCAGAACCTCGGGTATGCGCACGCGCCGGCCGTTCTTGTCCATGGCCACAAAGACCAGGTAGGCGCTGGCGACGTGGTGCGCCATGCCGGTCTGCGTGTCTTCGGCCCAGACCTTGACGCCCACCTCCATGGAGGTGTTGAAGGCGCGGTTGACGCTGGAGCGCAGGGTCACCAGGTCGCCCAGGTGGACCGGCCGGATGAAGTCGATGTGATCCATGGCGGCGGTGACGATGTATGTGCGCGAATGGCGATAGGCTGCCATGGCGCCGGTCAGGTCGATGAAGTGCATGAGGCGGCCGCCGAGCAGGTTGCCCAGCACATTGGTGTCGTTGGGAAGAACAATCTCGGTCATCTCCGACTGCGTGCTGGAGACGGTGCGGGCGGCGGGAATTGCTTCAGTGGAACTCATAACGGTTGACTCCATGTGGTGCGGGCCTGCCGATGGGGCCGCCCGTTAGAATAAGGGACGCGGGCCGGCGGCAACGCAGGCGCTCTCTTCCAGTTTCAGGGGTAGGGGCCGATTTCGCAAATTCTTCAAAGAACGGGAGCAGGGGAGCGAGGCCGATGGACAAGCTGGCAGGACTGAAGGAGATTCTCGCACTTGACCCGAGCAACAGCTTTGCGCGCTACGGTCTGGCGATGGAGCTGGCGCGGACGGGCGAGACGGAGGCGGCGCTGGCCGAATTCCGGACGCTGCTCGATAGCGATCCCGAGTACACGGCGGGCTACTTCATGTCGGCGCAGACGCTGGCGGCCGCGGGCCGGACGGCGGAGGCCATCGAGCGGCTCCGGGCCGGCATCGCTTCGGCCAAGCGCTCAGGCAACCTCCACGCCATGAGCGAGATGCAGGCGATGCTGGACGAACTGGACCGCTGAGCCACGGCCGCCGGCGCGCGGCGGAGGTGCGCCGTCCTCAAGAATTTGCACCCCGCTTATCCTCATGGCGTCTATACTTTTACTATGCCGAAATACTCAATTGTCGTGCCTTTTCACAACGAAGAGGAGAATGTAACAGTCTTATACGCGCGCCTGAAACAGGTGATGGAGCAGGTGGGCGATAGTTTCGAGCTGGTCCTGGTCGACGATGGATCGCGCGACCGCACCTACAAGCTGCTGGAAGAGATTGCCGCGGTCGACAGCCGCGTACTCGTGATCAAACTGCGCCGCAACTTTGGCCAGACCTCGGCGCTGGCCGCCGGCTTCGATCACGCCTCGGGCGAGTTCATCCTGGCCATGGACGGCGACCTGCAGCATGACCCGAACGAGATTCCCAAATTCCTGGAGAAGCTGGAAGAGGGTTACGATGTGGTCTCGGGCTGGCGCAAGGAGCGCATCGACAACTTTGTCATGCGCCGCATTCCCTCGCGCTGCGCCAACTGGCTGATGGCCAAACTCTCCGGCGTCGATATTCACGACTTTGGCACCACCTTCAAGGCCTACCGCCGCGAAGTGATCACCAACATTCCGCTCTACGGCGAGATGCACCGGTTCATTCCGGCGCTGGCCAGTTGGTTCGGCGCCACCATCTGCGAGATTCCCATCAAGAACGTCAACCGCGAACGGGGCAAGAGCCACTACGGCATTGGACGCACCTTCCGCGTCTTCTTCGACCTGCTGACCATCCGCTTCCTGCTCAAGTACATGACCCGGCCGCTTCACTTCTTCGGCAGCTTTGGCGCGCTGGGCATCGTGGCGGGCGGCATCGTTTCGGCGCTTCTGCTGGGGCTGAAGATCATGAACCCGCACCAGAACGTGATGGACCAGCACGGGCCGATGTTCGTGATCGCCGGGGTGCTGATTCTGGCCGGCATCCAGATGCTGGCCATCGGACTGCTGGGCGAGCTGCAGGTGCGGCACTACTACACCACGCAGCATCGCGCGCCGTACGCCGTCGACCGGCTGGTTCGGCTGCGGGCGCCGGAAGAGCCGTCGATGCTGTCGGAAGGGTGAGAAAAGCAGGGACTGCGGGACTGAGGGACTAAGGGACCAGGGAATAGAAAAGCCCCACTTGGGCATTGCCTGCGTGGGGCTTGTCCTATTTGGCTCCATTTTTGGTTCTCTTGGTGTCGAGCAGAGATAGAATCGGGTGAGGGGGCGCTTCGACATGATGTTTCACGTGACGCTGGAACCATCTGAAGACGGCTGGATTGTGGCGGAGTGTCCCGCTCTGCCAGGCTGTGTCTCCCAGGGGAAAGACGAGAAAGAAGCGATTGAGAACATTCGGGAAGCTATTACAGCCTGGATGTGGGCAGAGGACCAGAAAGCGGTCCGGCTCACGCCATCCCATTTGCCGTCCATCGTGGTGGCGGTCTAGGCGATGGGCAAGCTCGGAAACATCTCCGGCAAGGAAACGGCAAAGGCGTTTGGCCGCGCGGGGTGGGAAGTTGTGGGTCAGGTTGGCAGCCACCTGGTATTGAGCAAGCCTCTGCAACGCGCCAACCTTTCCATTCCTCAACATAAGGAACTCTCCGTTGGCACTCTCCGTGCGTTGATTCGTGCCGCTGGGATGACGGTGGATGAACTCCTGGATCTGCTGTAATTCCCGGCGAGGATGGGTTTCGCCGTGAGTCGCGGGTGTCTCGCACTTGAAACGTCTGCAAGGGGGGAGATGAAACCGCCTGGAAAGCGCATTCCCTATCCAGCTCTGATCTGTTTCCAGAAAGAGAACCTGTGTGCGACGGTCAGCGTGATGTAGAGTGGTGAGCGGAAGACGACAGATGCATCCACTCATTGGCAAATCGCTGCGCTGGGCCTGTTGGATCGTCGGTTCGATTCTCCTGCTATTTCTTGCCCTCTCGATCCTTGCCCTCAACGATGCTTTTGGCCCCCCGCTTTCGATTGAGCGAAAGGGCAGCGTCAGGATTGTCCATGTTGAGACGTTAGGCGAGTACCCAACAACGATCCGGCACGTGAGGATTGAGGAAGCAGGGACCGGCAAAGTCGTCTTCGATGCGCGAATCCGGCCCGAGCATCGAGGCAGAAGCGAGGAGCAGATTCACAATTTCCGTTTGCAGGCTGGCGAAAATCCCATCGATGCGGTAAATCCGGACGAAGACGTGTATGCCATCGTCGAACCGAAGGGGCGCGCGAGTTTTTCTCTTTCACCCGGCACGGATTACCGTCTGACCGTTTGGGAAACACCATGGATTCCGAGTCGGGAGAAGCTGCGGTTCTAACGGATCGGCTGCGCGGGCTTGCCCCGGAACGCCCTCAGGGTGCATCCTGACCCTGACATGAAAGCGATCCAGATCCATCAGACAGGCGGGCCCGAGGTTCTCCGCGAGGTCGAGCTGCCGATTCCGCAGCCCGGGCCGGGGCAAGTGTTGATTCGTGTTGAAGCCGTCGGGGTCAACTTCATCGAGATTTACTTTCGCAAGGGCGTCTACAAGGCCGCTCTGCCGATGACGCCGGGCAGCGAGGCCGCCGGCACGGTGGAGGAGCTTGGTCCAGGTGTGACCGGGTTCGCCACGGGCGACCTGGTGGCCTCGGTGGGCGTGCTGGGCAGCTACGCCGAGTACGCGCTGGTTCCGGCGGCGCAACTGGTGAAGGTGCCGGCGGAGTTGACGCCGGAGCAGGCGGCGGCGGCGATGCTGCAAGGGATGACGGCGCACTACTTGACCACGTCCGCCTGGCCGCTGAAGGCCGGCGAGAGCTGCCTGGTGCACGCCGGAGCAGGCGGCGTGGGGCTGCTGCTGACGCAGATGGCCACCCGCATCGGGGCGCGCGTGATTACCACCGTTTCGACGCCGGAGAAGGCCGAGCTCTCGCGCGAGGCTGGCGCGGCCGAGACGATTCTCTATACAAACCAGGACTTCGAGGCGGAGGTGAAGCGGCTGACCGGCGGCCGGGGAGTGGACGTGGTCTACGACTCGGTGGGCCGCACCACTTTTGAGAAAAGCCTGAACTGCCTGCGCCCGCGTGGACTCGTGGCGCTGTTTGGCGCTTCCAGCGGTCCGGTGCCGCTGTTCGACCTGATCCAGCTCAGCCAGAAGGGATCGCTGTTTATCACTCGTCCCACACTCTGGCACTACGTGGCCACGCGCCAGGAGCTGGAGTGGCGCGCGGGCGAAGTGCTGGGCTGGGCGGCCAAAGGCGAGCTGAAGCTGAGAACCGAGCACCTCTATCCGCTGGTCGAGGCCGCGCAGGCGCAGATGGACCTGGAAGGCCGCCGGACGACGGGCAAGATTCTGTTGGAGCCGTGAAGGGCAACCTTCAGCTTTCAGCTTGTCCGTGCTGGCTCGGACGGCCTCAATCGCTACGGCTGCATAGGCCGGGATTGACCGAAGAGCAAAGGCCTTGGAGTCTGCGCCGCAAAAGCCGAGGACTAGAAGCTAAAGGCTAAAAGCTGAAAGCCGAGAGCTGAAAGCTGGGAAAGAGCCATGAGCAAGGTCATCATCGCCCCCACGGACCGCGTCTTTGTGCTGACGGGCGCGGGGATCAGCGCGGAGAGCGGACTGCCCACCTTTCGCGCCGAGGACGGACTCTGGGCGGGCAACCGCATCGAGGATGTCTGCACGCCGGAGGCGCTCGAGCGCAATCCGTGGAAGGTGTGGGAGTTCTATTCCGCGCGGCGGGCGGCGGGCGCGGCGGCCGAGCCCAACCCGGGCCACATTGCGCTGGCCGAACTCGAAGCCAGACTCGGTGAGCGCTTCTTTCTCTGCACGCAGAACGTGGACGACCTGCACGAGCGCGCCGGCTCGCGGCGGCTGCTGCATATGCACGGCGAGCTGAACATGGCCCGCTGCGAGGACGATTGCGGGGCTCCGCCAGTCAAGGACCGGAGCATCTACAAGAGCATGGGCGAGGTGCGGCGGTGCGGCTGCGGCGCTCGGCTGCGGCCGCACATCGTCTTCTTCGGGGAGATTCCGCTGGGAATGGAGCGGATCGACCGGGAGTTGTCGCTGGCCACGCTGATGCTGGTGGTGGGGACTTCGGGCTCGGTATACCCGGCGGCCAGCTTCGTGCGCTGGGCGCGCCAGCACGGCGCGCGCCGGGTCTACGTGGGCCCCGAGCCCCCGCTGAATGCCTCCGAGTTCACGCAGATCGTTCTGGGCAAGGCGGGCGAGGTGCTGCCAGGGTTGTTTGAATTCGTAGAGTAGTTCCCACCGCAACAATCGCCAACCGAAGCTTGCGGCCATCTGCGGCTCGACACGACAGTGGTTGGATCGTCGTATAATTCGAGATCATCCGGAATCGGGGATCGATCCTCTATGTCGAAGCCTTGGCAACCGCCCACCGCTCGTATCAGTTCCAAAGCCAGGCCCTTCGCGGAGGTCGTGAAGGACCTGAGGTTCTGTGTTTGGTCAATAACTCGCCTGCGACCAGACCCGCCTGGCCAGAACGAGAGGTATAGGATCTGGACTTTGGGGTCCGGGTTCTTCGTTGCTCCCCACGTCTTTCTCACCTGCCATCATGTCGTTAACGGTGTGGCGAATCCCCACGAGATAGGCGACAAATACCAACTGGTGCAGTGTATGGCAGCAAACACACTGCAAGTTTCCCCGCAATTCGTTCCCACTTTGGGCGCGGAGTTACACCTATTTCCTGAGAAAGACGCTGCAATCCTGCAGGTGCCAGGGGAGCCACGGCCGTATGTTGCGCTGGGGTACTCCGATGTGGCTGAGGGTGAGGAGATTGGAGTCGCCGGATATCCCTTGCCCAAGGTTGCCACCGCGCCAGACGGAAGTGAGCAGGGATTCAGATTTATCTACCGCGTCGCAAAAGGGGTAATTACTTCGACAATTCGCCAGAGTCTCAAGCCGGGTCCTGATCCCCAGACGGCCGATTTGCAGACGATCGAGGTCAATTTCCTGTTCGTTCCCGGGAACAGCGGAGGGCCAATCTTCGACGCGGAAACTGGGCGCGTTTTGGCATATGTACACGGCTTTATTGACAGCGAAATCGTTCAGCGCCTCGCTGCTACAAGCGCCCAGAACATCTCTGCCGGTGCCCCCCAAACCTACGTTCAGGCGCTTCACGCGGTCTATTCAATTGGAATAAAGATCGACGCCATCAAGCCCGAGCTAGAGCGATTCGGTGCGACGCTTTGATTGGGTCAAGGTGAACGAATTCCCAACTGTGACAGCAACCCCTTCGCGCGGGCCCAAACAAGACTCCGTTCCGGTTTGAACCGTGAAAGCGGGCAACTTGACGGTCTGCGTCGTCTTCTGTGTGTGGAAGAGCGCGCTCATTGTGTCCTCGGCTGTGTCCGTATCGCATTCCATGCCAGCACGGTGAAGCAAATCAGATTCCCAGCCTGTCCCAATTGCATTGGTTCTCTCCAACCATGGTGCGAGGAGCCGGAAAGGTGGTCAAATGACCAAGACCGGACAGCCTATACCGGTTCCAGAATGGCTGCACACCGAAAGCAGTGCGCTCAGGTGACGTCTTGCTCAAGAAAATGCCGCCTTGCACGAAGCAACAAGGGCACGTAGCGCCCCCGGATGTCCTGGCGGGCAGCGAGCCACATTTCGAGCCTTGGACTCGCAAAGCTGCGTTATTTTGCCCTGGCTTTCACGAACTCGCGGCGGCGGAAGCGGAGGGCGGTCCAGTCGTCGTCGATGGAGACGGCGCGGACGGTCTCGAACCCCAGCTTGTTCAGCGCGTCCCAGCCGGTGTCGCGGTTGAAGTCGCAGGTGTAGTTCTTCGACGTGCCTTTGGGGTAGGCGAACCAGACTATGGCGTCGCCTTTGGCTCGTGCCGCCACCTGGGGAGCGAGCGCGTCCACCTCGGCCTTGCGGGTGACGAAGGCCAGCAGGAAGCCGGTTTCCAGCACAGCCGTCAGGTGGTGGTGGAGGTTGAGGGCCGGCAACTGCGCGAGCACGGGCAGAAAGCTCTGCGGCGGATTGAGGACGACGAGCTCCTGCCGGTTGCCGAGGTTGAGTTTTTCGAATATCTCTGCCATGACTCCCGATGATAGCCGAAGGCGGGAAATAATCCGCAAAACGGCGCCGGGTTCTGGTTCGTGCCTTCCCAGGTCCCCGAAAGCGGGCGACCCGAAACCGCCCATTCTCACGCGGAATCAGGCTCGCCTCTCATTTGCTCAGAAGTCCTTCGGTCCCCTGTCCCTTAGTCCCTCAGTCCCCGGCCCCTCAGAACCGGAACCGGTACCGCACCTCGCCCAGGATCATCCGCGGGTCGTTGAAGTGGAAGCCGCCGATGGTGACGGAGTTGTCGAGCAGCACGCGGTGGTTGGTGGCGTTGAGGAGGGTGGCGGAGACGTGCCAGCGCTCGCCGAAGCTGCGGCCGGCGGCCAGGTCGAACGTGGTGTGGACGGGCAGGTTGGGGCCGTTGTAGGGACCCTGGTTGGCGCCGGCCAAGCCGTTGGTGAAGCCAGAGCCGTAGTAGACGTTGGCCGAAATCCAGGCGCGCGCGGGCAGGTTGGCGGTGAAGCCGGCGTTGAGCGTCTCGCGCTGGTCGTGGTCGACCGGGAAGTAGGCGGGGCCGGGGTTGCAGGCCGGGTCGGCGGCTATCTTACAGGTGAAACCGCCGACGATCGAGCCGCGCTGCTCGGCGATCTGGTTCGAGTAAGCGAGGTGGAACTGGCCGAGGCGCGCCAACTGCGGCGAGCGCAGGCTCAGCTCCCAGGCGCGGACCAGAGCGCCATCGATGGCGATGGGGAAGTACATATTCGACTCGCCCAGGTTGGAGTGGTCCAGGAAGTTGTTGATGCGGTTTTTGGCGGTGGCCACGTCGAGGAGCCAGCCGCGGAAGGGAATCTGTATTCCGAACTGGTGCTCCTCGTCGCGCTCGCTGGCCAGGGGGGTGAAGGTGTTCTGGCCGGCGGGGAGGCCTGAGGCGTAGTTGAGCACCGACGAGGAGACAGTAAGGACCGGGGCGGGCTGGAAGAAGTGACCGTAGAAGCCGCGCAGGACCCAGTGGAGGCGCGGGATCTCGACAGTGGCGCCGATGCGGGGATAGATGGCCGACTCGGAGAGGCCGCCGCGGTAAATGGAGAAACGCTCGCCGCCGAGGAGGGTCACGTAGCGGCCGAGGCGCAGGTGGTCGGCCAGGTAGAACTCGGCCAGGCCGGCATTGGCAGTGGCGCCGGTGTTCGGTTCGGATTTGGCGCTGGCGTCGTTGACCTGGACGCCGAAGAGGTCGCTCTCGCCTTGCCAGAAGCCATAAAATCCAGTGGAAAAGTTGTTGGGGCCGAGGTCGGCGCGGGCGTCGCCCTGGCCGCCGAGGTAGTTCGAGCGCTGGTGCCAGGTGGTGGCGACGGGGTTATCGGCGGCGGGCGAGTCGTAGTTGGCTTGGTTGAAATGGAAGAAGGGCGCCAGCGAGACCAGCGCGCGCGGCGAGAGCGTGCGCACCCAACTGGCGACGAGGAAGCTGTCGCGCTCTGCCTGGCGGTCGCGCAGGCCCCAGGACTCGTAGTACTGGCTGGCCTGCTCCCAGTCATTGGGATTCGGATCGTACGGCACCTGAAAATAATCCTCGCGGAACTGCCCATTCAGCCTCAGTTGATCCTTGGG
>JBAVMZ010000565.1:0-13377 GCA_049690595.1 Occallatibacter sp.
GGAAGCCACCACCCTGGCCCGCGCCGCCCGCCTGCCCATGGCCGTCGCGGAGCTGCTGGTGGCTCGCGGCGCGCATACCGCTCCCGAGGCCTTCGCCTTCCTCAATCCCGAATACGCGCATCTCCACGATCCGCTCGCCATGCTCGGCATCGAGCCGGCCGTCGTGCGCCTCGAGCAGGCCATTGCCCGCCGCGAGCCGGTCCTCCTCTACGGCGACTACGACGTGGACGGCACCGTGGCAGTGGTGCTGCTCAAGACCGCCATCGAGATGCTCGGCGGCGAGGCGCGCTTCCACGTGCCCCACCGCCTGCGCGAGGGCTACGGCCTCCAGTCCAGTGTGCTGAAGGCCGCCTTCGAGGCCGGCGCGCGCCTGGTCATCACGGTCGACACCGGCATGAGGGCCTTCGACGAGGCGGAGACCGCCCGGCAGTTGGGCTTGGACCTGATCATCACCGATCATCACCTGCTCGAGGCCGGCGACGCCGTGCCGCACGCGCTGGCCGTCCTCAATCCCAACCAGCCCGGCTGCGCGTACCCTGAGAAGTCGCTTTGCGGCGCCGCCATCGCCCTCAAGCTGGCCCAGGCGCTGCTGGAGCGGCGCTCGCCCGAGCGAACCCGTCAGAAGACCCTGCCCAGCTTTCTCAAGATGGCCGCCATCGCCACCATTGCCGACGCCGTGCCCCTGCGCGGCGAGAACCGCACCGTGGCCTCGCTCGGCCTGCGCGAGCTGCGCTCACCCACCGGCGCTGGCCTGCGCGCGCTCTTCGCCGAGGCGCAACTGGACCCCGCGGCCCGTCCGCTCACCGGCTTCGACGTGGCCTTCCGCCTGGCTCCGCGCATCAACGCCGCTGGCCGCATGGACGTGGCCTCCGACGTCGTCGAGCTCTTCACCACGCGCTCGCCTGCACGCGCCGCCGAGCTGGCCGCCAAGCTGGAGCGGCTGAACCGCGAACGGCGCGAGACCGAAGCCACGGCGCTGAAAGCCATCGAGGAGCGCCTGGCCACTGACCCCGAGCTGGCCGCGGACCGCCTGCTGGTGGTCGACGGCGACGGCTGGCACCGCGGCGTCATAGGCATCCTGGCTTCGCGCGTGGTCGAGCGCACCGCCAAACCGGCTATCGTCGTTTCGGTCGAAGACGGCGTCGCCCACGGCTCGGGCCGCTCGGTCGACGGCTTCCAACTGCTCGACGCCCTCGAGAGCTGCGCTCCGCTCTTCTCCCGCTTCGGCGGCCATGCCTTTGCCGTCGGTCTTGCCCTGCCCGCCGAGAACCTGCCCGAATTGAAGACCCGCCTGCGCGCCTACGCGGCAGAGCACCTGGCCGCGCGCCAGGCCGAGCACCTGCTTCGCATCCATGCCGAGTTGCCGCTGGACCGCATCACCCCGGTGCTGGTGGGCTGGCTGCGCAAGCTCGAGCCCTACGGCCACGGCAACCCGGAGCCGGTCTTTGCCGCCCACCGCGTCCGCATGCTCACGGTGCCGCGCGTCCTCAAGGAGCGCCACATCCGCCTGGAGCTGGCGCAGGACTCGGCGCAGCCCCGCCCCATACCCGGCACGAGCGGCGCCATCCGCGCTGTCGGCTGGGACTGGGCCGGCCGCGTGGCCGCGCTCGGGCTGGCGCAGGGCAGCCTCATCGATCTGGCTTACAAGATCCGCGAGAACGAACACCCCGAGTACGGCGGCCTCGAGGTCGAGATCGCCGGCATCGAACCGGCTGCCTCCTGACGCGGCAAAGCCCACGGAAAGGCGCCTGTCCTGCCGGACCTCGTAGTAGCCTGCCGGACCCCGTAGTTGCGCCGGCCTCCCGGCCGGCTGTGGCGTGGGTCTCCTGATCCACGCTCTGTGATTCCAAGTGGGCACAAACGCGCTGGAAATAGAGAGAATTCCCAATCCTGTGAGAAATGCGGGCTAAAACAGCAAGGCCCACGGAGAACCGTGGGCCTTGCTATTGGAAGGGGAAGCTCTCCCTGTTCTACTTTTTCGGCTTGGGCTCAGCCTGCGGCTTGGGCTGGGCCTGCGGCTTCGGTTGAGCCTGTGGTCTCGGCTGAGCCTGCGGCTTCGGTTCAGCCTTCGGCTTGGGTTGAGCCTGCGGCTTGGGCTGAGCCTGTGGTTTCGGTTGAGCCTGCGGCTTGGGCTGAGCCTGTGGTTTCGGTTGAGCCTGCGGCTTGGGCTGAGCCTGTGGCTTGGGCTGAGCCTGTGGCTTGGGCTGAGCCTGTGGCTTGGGCTGGGCCTGTGGCTTGGGCTGGGCCTGTGGCTTGGGCTGGGCCTGCGGCTTGGGTTGAGTCTTCGGCTTGGGTTGAGCTTGCGGCTTGGGCTCGGCCTTCGGCTTGGGTTCAGCCTTCGGCTTGGGTTGAGCTTGCGGCTTTGGCTCGGCCTTCGGCTTTGGCTCGGCCTTCGGCTTGGGCTCGGCCTTCGGCTTGGGTTCAGCCTTCGGTTTAGCCTCAGCCTTCGGTCCCGGCTTGGCCTCAGCCTTCGGTCCCGGCTTGGCCTCAGCCTTTGCTCCCGGCTTGGCCGCAGCCTGCGGCTTGGTCTCAGCCTTCGGTCCCGGCTTAGCCATGTTCTTTGCTTCCGGTGGGGGGGCGTGCTTTTCCGCCGTCAGTGGCTTGGCGGCGACCAGCGTCTGCGGATGCCCGCCATTACTCTTCGCATAGGAATTCTTGTCGGCCTTGGCGGCCTGAAGATGGTGCGTTTGGTAGGTGGTCGGTGCGATGTGATGCTCTTTTTCCGCGATCCGCTCCTGGGGCAGGGGGTCGTGCCGGATGCCACTGGGCCCGCCGGTGTAGGCCACGTGGTTCTCGTTGACGATGGTGGTCTCGTGGACAATGGTGGTGTTGACATAGGTGTTGCGGATGACCGTGTTGTTCACGTTCATCACCGCGGTGTTGTAGGCAAATCCGCCTTCCCGCCACTCGCCGCCAGCAAAGCCGACGCCCATGTAACCGCCGCCGTAGTTCACGCCGCCGTAGTAGCCGACGTGCATGCCCCAGTAGCCTTCATGGTGGCGGTAGCGGCCGCCATTCCACTCCCAGTAGGGGGGCGTCCAGAGCCCGCCCGTAAAGGGCGCCGGCACCCAGGCGCCGGGAACCCAGTAGTAATCTCCTCCGCCCCAGGCCCAGTAGCCCGGAGTCCACATCAGACCCTCTTCCGGGCAAGGCGGCTGAACGTACACCGGCATCGGGGGTGGGGCAATCCCGACCTGAATCATCACTTGCGCGTGCGATAACGCCGGAATAGCGATCACGAACAGCGCAAGCAGGAGCAAACGCGCAGAACGAAACAACCGCATGGAAAAACTCCTCTCGATACGTTTCATGCCAATCTCGGCGGGAAATCCACCTGCGCCGAGCCGGGGCAGGGTTTGGTGAGCCTTGGGCTGAGCCTTGGGACCCTTCGGGCAAGAGCCGTAATGGAATTCGGAGCGACAGTCCGCTGCGGACAGCCCACCCATCACACACCACATCCGAAAACCCGAGATTTCCCCGTGACTTTGGCCCAGAATCTCGGACACGGAGAGACTACCCAATTCTCAGCCCATCCGGCTGGGGAAAGTTGTATCGAATTGCTCAGGTTCTTGCCCGGACACACAGACTTGCCCGTCCGCGGCCCAGGGCGACTCCACAATGCACCCACCCTGCCGGTCCCTGTAGTAGCGCCAGCCACCCAGCGGAGTAGCGCCGGCCTCCCGGCCCGGGGTCCCCAACGAGCGATCTGTGCTCGTTGGGGTGGTGGAGCGGCTGTAGCGTGGGTCTCCTGACCCACGCTCTGGGATTCCAAGTGGGCGCAAACGCGTAGAAATTACAGCGAATTCCCAACCCTGTGAGCATCTTGCAGTCTCAATGAAGTTTTGCAGGAGGCGCCTGTGGGAAATGCAAGCTATACCGGTTCCAGAATAGCTGTACCCCGGAAGCGATGGACTCAAGTGGCATTTTCCTCAAGAAAATGCCACCTTGCACGATGCCAACAAGGGCACGGGAATTCTGGAACCGGTCTAAAACAGCAAGGCCCACGGCGAACCGTGGGCCTTGCCGGTTTTGGAGAGACTCTTCCTCGCCCTACTTTTTCGGCTTGGGCTCAGCCTGGGGCTTCGGCTGGGGTGTTGGCTTGGGTTGAGCCTGCGGCGCGGGATGAGGCTGTGGCTTGGGTTGAGCCTGCGGCGCAGGATGAGCCTGGGGCTTCGGCTGGGGTGTCGGCTTTGGCTGAGCCTGCGGGGTGGCCTTGGGTTGAGCCTGTGGGGTCGCCTTGGGCTGAGCCTGTGGGGTCGCCTTTGGCTGAGCCTGCGGGGTGGCCTTTGGCTGAGCCTGTGGCGTGGCCTTTGGCTGAGCCTGTGGCGTCGCCTTGGGCGGGTTGTTCTTCACGGCTACGGCGGTCTTTGTCGTGGCCGCCTTGGCGGCGTTCTGAATCGACGGCGGGGCCTCTTTCTTCTCCAGTTCGGCCACCGGCTTGGCCGGCGGAGGCTTGAAACCGGCCGGCGCGGGATGGACCTCCGCGGGCAGCGGCTTGGCTACAACAAGGTTCGTTGGCTTGCCCCCGTTGTTTTTGGCGAAGCTGCTCTTGTCCGACTTGGCCGCGGCGATGTGCTGCTGCTGGTAGGTGGTGGGCTGGACGTGGGTCTCGTGCTCGGCGATTCGCTCCTCGGGGGTCGGAGTGTGCTGTACGCCTCCCGGGCCGCCCGCATAGGCCACACGGTTTTCGTTGATGATCGTCGTCTGGTTGACGATCGTCTTGTTGACGTAGACGTTGGTGATGGTGGTGCGGTTCACATTCACCACGGCGGTGTTGTAGGCAAAGTGGCCGCCGTTCCACTCGCCGCCGGCAAAGCCGATGCCCATGTAGCCGAATCCATAGTTGACGCCGCCGTAGTAGCCGATGTGCGGGCCCCAGTAGCCATCATGGAAGCGGTAGACGCCACTTTCCCAGCCCCAGTAGCCGGGGGTCCACAGCGCGCCCTGGTAGGGGGCCGGAACCCAGGCGCCGGGCACCCAGAAGTAGTCGCCCATCTCCGGATCGTAGGCCCAGTGGCCAGGGGTCCAGATCATATCGGGGGCAGGGCAGGGCGGCTGCACGTAGACCGGCATTACCGGCGGGCCGAAGTTGACGCTGATGAAGATGCCCGCGGAGGCCGACACGGGCAGAAGAGCCACGAGGAGCGCCAGGATGAGCCAGCGCAGGGAACGAATCGATCGCATGGGTAAGTCCTCCGGAGTTCTGTTGATGTTCAACCCTGAATCGGACGCAGCAGAGAGACTGCACAAGCTATAACCCAGGCCGGGTGCGGAAGTTGCAGTGCGTTGAGAAACAAGGTCCTCTGCGGCTGCCGCCCAGGGCCGGAGAGCCCGCGGCGGAGCGGTGTGCCTGCCCGCTCCGTCAGTCTGGCCAACAGTTTAACGCCCGCCCACCGGGGCCGTGCGAAAAAAACTCCCATGCGCGGCTTCTAGTAGCGGAAGGAGAGACCCATGCCGAAGACCTTGCGCGCCTGCAGGTTCACCGGCACGGGCACCAGGCCGACGCCGGGGATGTTGACGTAAGTGGTGCCGATCGTATTGGCCACCTGGCCCACGCCGATGTCGATGGAGAAGTGCGGGTGTTCCCTCTGGGTGATGCGCACGGCATAGTCCATAGTGGTGGGAATGTGCGTGCCGCCGGGTAGCAGCGCCTTCAGGTTGACCACGTTGCGCGGCTCCTGCGTGAAGCCCACCGCGGGTACGGCCACGACGCCATGCACCAGCGGCAGCGGGATGCCCAGACCGCCGAAGAAACCGCCGCCAAAGCGGGTGGACTGTCCGCCCAGGCCAAAGATCTCCGCGTTCGTCGCCTTCCAGCCTACGTTCGCAAGGAAGGGCAGAGGAGCATGCGCCCAGGTCTTGGTCACCGCAATGTAAACATCGCCGTTGGTATAGCTCTTGTCCTTGCCGGTGAGTTTCTTGTTGATGGCGCCGGAGACAAAGTGGTCGTCGAAGCGCGCCAGCCCGCCGACGGCGATGCCGGGCGTAAAGGGGCTGCCCTGGCCGTCCTTAATCAGCACCGCCTTGCCGTGGACAATGTTCATGCCGTCGTAGTCCCACAGGCTGCTCAGGTCCAGTTGGGCGGCCGAGGTGGCGTCGCCCAGCGAGTGGACGCTGCGCGTGTAACCGGCCTCGAAGCGGTTCGCGATGCCCTCCGTGATGTTGAAGGTCTGGATCTTGCCGATCACCTTCGAGGTGTTGATGAAGTGGTAGCCGACAGCCGGATGGGAGAAGGTCTGTCCCTTGGCGGAGTAAACAACGTAGGCAGTGGGGGTGATGAATCCACCGGTCTGGCCTTCCAGCGTCAGGTGCTGGGCCATCAGGCGCGGGGTAGCGAGCACGGCCGCCGTCAGGCAGGCGCACAGGGCGAGCTTATGGGAAAAGTTCATCATGGCCTCGATCTTTCCACTCCAGGGAGCTCCCGCCGTGGCGGGCCGGCTCCTGATTGTTCCGGCGCCTCCAGACGGATGCCTTCTCCGCCGCGGCATGGTGAGGCCCTCCTTCTCTGAGGAGGGGCCGCACTCGTACCGGCGGACGAACCGAAATGGAGAGTCGCTCTCTAAAATCACCTCCTTGTAACACAATTGGTCTGCGGTCGTCTCCAACTTTGTGCGAGTGGTAGACTGGAGCCCATGCCGCGTGGTCTTTTCCTTACGCTCGAGGGCCTGGATGGTTCCGGCAAAACCACCCAGCTCAATCGTTTAGCCGCCTGGCTGCGCAAGCGCGGCCATGCTCCGCTCCTTACCCGCCAGCCCGGCGGCACGGTCACCGGCGACCGCATCCGCGCGCTCGTGCTCGACTCCCGCTCCGCCCGCCTGGCTCCGATGGCCGAGATGGCTCTGATGTTTGCCGACCGCGCCCAGGCCATCGCCGAGGTCATCCAGCCCGCGCTGGCCGAGGGCCGCATCGTCCTCTGCGACCGCTTCACCGACTCCACCGAGGCCTACCAGGGCGGCGGCCGCGAGCTGGGCTCCGAGCTGGTGCTCGCTCTGCACCGGCTCGTCTGCGGCAACCTGCAGCCCGACCTCACCCTACTGCTGCTGCCTTCGCTCGACGTTTCGCTCACCCGTGCCCGCCGCCGCAACGAGCGCATCGCCGCCCTCACCGGCCAGGACGAAGACCGCTTCGAGCAGGAGCAGGACGCCTTCTACGGCCGCGTCTGGCGCAAATACCGCGAAATCGCCGCCCGCGAACCCGAGCGCGTCGCCCTCATCGAGGGCGATCTCTCCATCGACGAGGTACACGAGCAGATCTGCGAGGCAGTGGCCGAGCGCCTGCTGCTGCGCCAGCCCGGCGATCAACCGTTGTAACAGCGGTCATAATCAGGTCCTGAAAGGGAACAGCTTCATCGCCCGCGAAAACTCAAAACGGGGCACGAAGAGCGTCAGGGCACGACTTCAGAGGTTGCGGAAAACCCGCAAAATGGCACGAAAAATGTGTCAGGGCACGACTTCAGTTGTGCCGCAAGACGCCGCAAAAGAGCCCGGGCTTTAGCCCCGGCGGGACGTCTTTCCGCGGTCTGGGCCTTCATCGCAGTCTGGGTGTCTATAATTCGCGCGAAGCCCTGACCGGCTTCCATCCTGCATCCAAGCGAGTCCTCATGTCACGAGCTTCTTTCCTCCTCCTCGCCGCGGCCCTGTTCGCCGCGCCTTTCGCCTCTGCTCAGGTCAGCGACAACCCGATCCTCACCCAGATGCGCGGCCTCCGCGCGCTCGACGCCCAGAAACGCCCCGTCGCCACCCGCCAGCTCGCAGCCGATATCCGCGCTCTGCCGGCCAGCATGAGAAAGGTGGGCCTGGCCACCAACCTCGCCGGCCTCTCCACCGAAGGCGACCAGGGCAAGGAGACCCTCGACGCCGTCGCCGCCACGCTGGCGCAGGCGCTCGCCGAGTCGCCCGTCACCCCCAAGAAGGACGAGATTCCCTATCCCTACATCGAGCTCGCCTCGCTGGTCCGCTACGAGCACGTCTCCGCCACCCTCGCCGACCCGCTCTTCGCCAAAGCGCAGGCGCAGCTCGCCCAGGAGGACGCCGACGTCGAAAAGGCCGACTTCACCCTCCGCGACCTGCACAACAAAAAAGTCACCCTCTCCGAGCTGCGCGGCAAGATCGTGCTGGTCAACTTTTGGGCCACCTGGTGCGCCCCCTGCCGCGCCGAGATGCCCGACCTCGACCTGCTCTACACCCACTTCCAGCCCCAGGGACTCGTCGTCCTCTCCATCACCGACGAGGATGGACTCAAAGTGAACTCCTTCATCGGGCCCACTGGCTACCACCCCCCGGTCCTGCTCGACCCCGGCGGCACGGCGCACAAGCTCTTCCACGTCGATGGGATTCCGCGCACCTTCGTCTTTGGCCGCGACGGCAAGCTGCTGGCGGTCGGGATCGACCAGCGGACGCGGCGGCAGTTCCTGGAGATGCTGGCGAAGACCGACCTGCACCCCTGATGCTCCGCACAAATCAGGGCGACCCGGGTCTCGATGTTGAGACCGGAGAGCGCTCCACCCCTCCCGGCGAGGATGAAAGGAAGCCGTCATGCGCAAGATCGTCAAGCTCGATATCTTCTCGACAGTGCGCGTCTTTGTGGCCTTTTACGCGCTGGTCGGCCTCTACGTCTCGTATATGTCCGCCCTGGAGGGCAAAGACAAGGTTGTCTGCCCCTTCGGCTTCTATTACCCGATGACCTACCTTACCTTCAACCTGAATATCGACCTGCCGCATCCGGCTTCCTGGGCCACGTTCTTCATCGTGATCGTCGCGGTGATCTTTTACGCCCTGACCGGTCTGATCAGTGGCACCACTGTCGTCCTGACCTACAACCTGACGGCGAAGTACTGGCCAGCCATCCGCGGCGAATTGGAGCCGCTTCCCGCTCCGGCCGCTCCGCCCGCCCCGGCCGAGCCCGCTGCACCGGTTGCCCTGCCGGCTATGGAGAGCCCTGCCGGCGAACCGAGGACCGGCTCCGAGGCGGAGTGACCCAGCGCTGCGGAGGGGCGCCCCGAACCGGCATCTGTCCCCCAGGAGCAGCCCGACCCGCCTCGCCGCGTTTGGGTAGGAATGAACAGTGCGCAAGCCACAAAACAAGCTCCGCTTACCACAAACCTGTCATCCTGAGCGAGCGCAGCGAGTCGAAGGATCTGCGGTTGCCTTTCAAGGAAACCCCGACTCACCACACTAGAGCGGCGGCCACTCGTAGGGAAACAGCTTGCCCGCCTCCACCGGATCCAGCTTCAGCCCCGCCAGCTCGGCCGCTCGCACCATCGCCGGGTCGCGCCCAGCCGCCAGATCGGCAGCCGTAGGCAGCACCAGCTCGTCCGGCGTCACCCCGACTCCTTCCAGGCTCTTGCCGTCGCTCATTACAAGGTTCGCCTCCGTGATGCTGAAGCCGTAAAAGATCTTCACGTCCGCGCCCTGGCTCTCCTCGTATTGCTTGGACTCCATCACCGCTCCCGAGCTGCGATCGCCCAGAACCGTGCCGCGGTGCTCGATCTGCACCACCCGCGCCGCCAACTCCGCCGCCGAAGCCGACGCCGCATCCACCAGCAAAATCAACTGCCCCGCAAACGGCGCGGCATCGTGCTTCGACATCATCGCCTTCTTGCCCTTGCGCGCAATCTGGTCGGCGATCTTCACATCGTGGTCGAAAAAATCCGCCAGCACCAGCTCCAGCGATTCAACCGAACCGCCTGGGTTGCCGCGCAGGTCCAGGATCGCCGCCTTGTGTTTGCGCAGGATCTTGCGCGCCCACTCGGTGTCCTCGATTTCCAGATCGAAGCGCGAGATCCGCCAGATCGCCACGTCGCCTTCTTCCTTTATGCGCGTGCGGTTGGCGTGCCAATCGCTGCGGTCCTGCTT
This sequence comes from Occallatibacter sp., assembly GCA_049690595.1. GTDB lineage: Bacteria > Acidobacteriota > Terriglobia > Terriglobales > Acidobacteriaceae > Telmatobacter. The sequence continues at coordinate 9,855 of JBAVMZ010000565.1, forward strand.
GCTCAGCTCCCACCAGTCGGGTCCGTAGGTGGTCAGGTCCATGTACGGCTTCGCCGGGTGCGACTGGGAGTTGACCACCGCCCGGCCCTCCATGCCCTCCGGTGCGCGCAGGTCTAGCTGCACCGAGGGCTGCGGCGCCAGCACGTTCAGAAAGTACATCAGGTCGTGGTAGTCTTGGCGGTTCACGTTGTACCCGTCCACCTTCACGACCTCGTCTCCGGGCCGCAACTTGGTCGCCGCGTCGCTCTTGGGCCGGACCTGGGTCACAAAACAGCGATTCTCGATCAGCGTCGTCTTGTATCCCGAGTCGTACCGCGTCGCATGGCCGGGCGGTACGAAAAACACGTGCGAGTCCTTCAACCCGCTTAGAAATGAGGCCACCACGCGCAACCCGTCGTTCAACCCGTTGGCCTTCTCCAACGCCCCCTGGTATTGCTTGTAGCGCCCATCCCAGTCCAGCCCGTGCAGTGTGGGATCGTAGTAGTGATTGCGCGTCTCCTCGTAAGCCTCGCGCAACATCTGCCTCACCTCTTGCCGCTCGGCCCCGCTCATCGGTGTCGGCTTCTGCTGAGCCCGGCCGGCCATCGCCGCACAAAGTAGAACCACGGCCGTCTTCGACAAGATCCGACGGTTGCTTTGGTGCATCTCTCCCTGCTTTCGTGGGTTGTTTTCGAGGTGCCAGTTTCCCCCCCATCCTAAACCCAACTTCGCCTGCACCCATAGCCTGTTGGGGGTGAGAACGCCGCGCGCCTCGCATCGAAAGGCGCTCCTTGCCGCTCGGGTTGGCCGGACCGGCACGTGCGAGCTGCCGCGGTCCGCTGCTCCGTCAGTTACTCCTCGTCGAGGAAAACCTCTTCGATCGACAGGTCAAAGATTTGGGCGATCTTGAAGGCCAGCGGAAGGCTCGGATCGTACTTGCCCGTCTCGATGGCGTTGATGCTCTGGCGCGAGACGCCCAGCCTTTCGGCCAGCTCGGCCTGCGACCAGTTCCTCTCCGCGCGCAGGATTTTGAGCCTGTTCTTCATCGGTCGTACCTCATCCAGACGATCACATAGCTGATCCCGGTGGCCACCCAGAAGAGAGGGTAGATGAAGGTCAAGTCCAGCCGCGGGGCGTGGACAAAGTCCTCCATGAAACCCCAGGTGGTGGTGACGGCCAGCGTCAGCCCGATGCCGCCCAGCATGGCATAGATCTGCACCATGCGCAGAAACTCGTCCTCCTCTTCTTTCAGGTAGAGCCCCGTGATGCCGAGGAAGCCGAGAGTGGGCAGGGAAGTGAACAGGGCCATCCCCCAGGCCAGCACGCCGGTGGGGTGCAGGGTTTTGAATCCGATTGCCACCAGGGCAACAAACACCACGTACAGGCCCATGATCCACATCGTGCGGCGGAGGTAGCGGCGCTGGGCCGGGTTGCTGCATGTCCAACTCATGACTAGTCTCCTTTCCTAAAAGACAAGATAACTTTACATATAAAGGTGCGCAATGTCAAGCATCATTTACATTTTTCTTTTTCTGGGGGCCGGATCGCCGGTGGTGTTTTCGCTGCCCGGGGTGGTGCCTGTGGGCCAGGAGGCCCACAAGACAGCCGATCTGGAGGTCGGCGCTACGTATTGACGGATGGGCTCTTAGTGGATGGCTCCGAAGTGCATCGTCTCCGGGGCCGTGGGCTCGTCGAGGAACTGGAACGTCGTCGCCGGTCCCAGCCGCGCCGGTTCGTCCCACGAGGCCAGCGTCCACACCACCTCTTTCGCCGGCGTTACCTCGATGGCCTGGAGCGTTCCGGCCATCTCGGCGGGCGGCGTGCTCCACTCGTTCACCCAGTTGTTGACGACGGTGTTGCCGTTGGCCAGCCGCCAGGCCTGCTGCAGGCTGTTGAACCGCAATCCCGGCGCATCGGCCGGGCTCCAGCTCCACGCCGTGTCGCCGCGGCGGGTCACTTCGCGCACGCCCTTCGAGTCGGTGATGAGCATGTTGCCGTTGGCCAGCGGCGTGACGCCCCAGGGGCGGTCGGCTGGGAAGGACCACAGCTCGTTGCCGTTCTCGTCGTACTCGACCACTTTGTCGAGATCCATGTGCGCCACCAGCAGCGTCCCCTGCGGGGTCAGCCGTGCGTGGCGGAACTGCCCGTGGGTCGAGGGCGGCTGTTTGGTCTTGAGCGGGATCTCCTTCTCGGTGACGCCGGTGGTCTTGTTGATCACCCGCGCCACGGCCGATTCGCCGTTCTGGATGTAAAGCACGCGCTCCGTGCCGATGGGCACCGCGGTGTGAATCTCGCAGCCGGCGGGGGCTTCGAAGCTCCACACCACCTTCTTTTCCGGCGAAAGCTCGGTGATGGCGAACTGACGGGCGAAGAGCACGTCGCCGTTCGCCAGCAGCACGGCGTCGCTGATCTCGCCCTTGCCGCCGGGGTCGGAGTAGCTCCAGGCGATCTTGCCGCCGCGCACGAGGAAGATCTGCTGCTGCTTCGACTCGCCGGCGTAGAGGAAATCGTGGCGCGCCAGGTTGGTAGCCGGCTTCTCCGGCTGCGCCTGCGGGAAGGCCGGGCCCACTCGGCCCTGCAACTGGGCCACCAGGCCCGCGGGAACGGCGAACGCCAGCAAACTCAGCAGCACTCCAGTCTTCATGTGGGGATTCCTCCGTCCAGGGCAGTTTCGGGAGCCTGCGGCTTCCGCTCCCGAGGATACACCTCCGGCGCAGGCGCTCCGGACCCGCACTGGGCTCGACACCCGCGCCCGATTCTTCTAGGCTCGATTTCGTGAGCTTCCAGCAGTTTCTTGGTAACACGGAGACAGTCAACCGCCTGCGCGAATCGATCACCGCTGGCCGCTTTCCGCACTCGATGATCCTGGCCGGGCCGCGCGGCGCGGGCAAGTACACGCTGGCTCTGATGCTGGCCCAGGCGGTCAACTGCCTGCACCCCACCGAGAGCGACGGGCTGCCCGATTTCTGCGGCCACTGCTCGAACTGCCAGCGCATTGGCGAGGCCGCCAACCTGGAAGAGCGCGTGGCCGAGGCGGTCGAGGCGCGCGACGAGCTGCGCGACGCCGACAAGCGCGAGACCCGCATCCTCATCCAGACCCACCCGGACGTGCTCATCGTCCCGCCCGACCCCCCGCAACTGCTCATCAAGCTGGGCCAGGTGCGCCAGGCCATCCACGTGGCCTACTACCGCCCGCCGGTGGAGGCGCGGCGCGCGTTTACCATTTTCACCACTTCGGCCTTCATGAAGGAGGCGGCCAACTCGTTGCTCAAGCTGCTCGAGGAGCCGCCGGAGCACACCTCGCTGGTGATCCTCACCGAGAACCCTCAGGAGCTGCTGCCGACGATTCGCTCGCGGGCGATGATCTACCGGCTTGCCGCGCTGCCCGCCACGGAGCTGGAGACATTGTTGGCAAGCCGACGGCCGGCGCTGAAGCCGCAGGACCGGGCCCTGGCGGCGCGGCTGGCCGAGGGCGCCGTGGGTCGCGCGCTCACCATCGATCTCGATGCCTACACCGCCAGCCGCCTCGACGCCCTGGTCATCC
>JBAVMZ010000566.1:0-14570 GCA_049690595.1 Occallatibacter sp.
GGCTTGAGTTGCCAGTTGGCGGCGGCGCTGCCGGCGGCAGTGGTGGCGGTGATGCGCAGGGTCTGCGGCGCGGCGGTGGCCGTCTTGAGCCAGAGAAAGGCCCAGTGGCCGTTGGGCGAGATTTGGGTCTTCTCAATGGCGACCGCGGCGGGCGCGACGGCGAACTTGGCGCCGGCGAGGCCGGTGCCGTGGACGAGCAGCATGGGGTCGGGCAACTGGACGAACCAGTCGGGCGGGTCGATGGACGTGATGGCGGGTTTCTCCGCGCGCAGCGGAGCGATGGCGGTTGCGGCGAGAAGGACTAAAGCAAGGTGAAGCGCTTTCATGATTGAGCCTCTCCGTGGGCTTTGGTTGGATGGAATCGTACCACCTTGCGCGGGGTGAGTTCCGGGCAGAAAAAAGGCGCGGCCTTGGGAGCCGCGCCTGCCGGTTGCCGGGAATGGAGCCGTCAGTTGCCGATGTAGTGGGCACCCCAGATGAGCAGCGCCAGGCCGAGGGCGATGCGGTAGACGGCGAAGGGGACGAAGCCGTGGCGGCGTACCCAATGGAGGAACCACTCGACCACGCCAAGGGCGACGAAGAACGAGACCACGAAGCCGATGATGAGGACAACCCAGTTGTCGGTATTCATCGCCACATGAGCCACCTCGCCGTGGCTGGGGAAGACCTCTTTTTTGAGATCCCAGACGGTGGCGGCGATCATAGTGGGAATCGACAGCAGGAAGCTGAATTCGAGCGCGGCGGGGCGGTCGAGGCCGACGACCTGGCCGGCGGCGATGGTGGACATGGAGCGCGAGGTGCCGGGGAAGATGGCCGAGAGCGTCTGGCAGAGGCCGATCCAGATGGCCTGCGGCAGGCTCATCTCCTCGACGTGGCGGGTGGAGGCTTCCACGCGGTCGCTCCAGACGTCGATGACCCACATGACGATGCCGCCGATGAGCAGGGCCAGCGCCATGACCTTGAGCGAACCAAGGTTCTTCTCGCTCCACTTGTGCAGCGCCAGCGCAGGGACGGAGGTGCAGACAAAGGCGGCGAAGGTGAGCGAGATGGGATGGTTCCACCAGGTGCGGTCGCCCGAGTCGCCCTTGGGGAAGGTGCGGATGAAGTCGACGATGCGGCTAAGGAAGAGCAGCAGCAGGGCAAGGATGGCGCCGAGCTGAATCACGATCGTGTACATCTTCCAGTACGGATCGGCGAGGGGTATCTTCATCAGCGCTTCGGTGATGCGGAGGTGGGCGGTGGAACTCACCGGGAGAAATTCGGTCAGGCCCTCGACAATGCCCAGAATGACGGATTGCAGGTACTCGTTCAAGAAGCCTCCGTGGTCTTAATGTGCCGATTCACTCAACCAAAAGATAAAGCCCTGTGAAGGGGGGGCTAGGGGTGGTCGATGCCGTAGACGGGAACGCCCTGCTCCAATTTGAACACGAGCGCCGAGGCTCGCGCCGCATAATCCGACTGCGGGAACTTCTCGCGCAACCGGGCCGCTAACTCCTGCGCATGTTGGCGGGCGGCGTTGGCCTTGGAGTCGCTGTTGTCGGCCAGGAACATATCCACGAGCACCGCCTGGCGGTAGACGGCCTGGTAGAGGGCCTGCGCGGTGCGGGGGCCGTCGGGGTGCTCCAGTGCGAATTTCTCGTAAGCCTCGGACTCGCGCTCGGGGCACTTGGCGGAGCCCTGCCAGTCGCCACAGAGCTTGTTGTCGAGCAGTTCGTAGGCGGCCAGATCGGCCTGGCGCGTGTGCGGCCAGAGCTTGCCGATCTTCTTCATCTCGTCCTCGTCCATCTGGTCGTGCAGGTAAGGGTCGCGCTCGCGGGCGGAGGGGCGGCTGGCGGCCTCAGTCTTCTGGAGCTGCCACTGGATGTCGGCGGCGCGCCAGGCGGCCTCGGGGACCAGCGCCGAGTTGGCGAACATCTCCACCACGCGGCGGTAGAGCAGGCGGGCGCTCTGGGCGGCGTTGAGGGGGCCGCGCGGGTCCTGGGCCAGCGACTCCTGGCTGGCCGCCTCGCCCATCAGGATCTGGTCGCCGTTGGGGGTGTTCTCAACCACGATGCCCTTGGCCTCGATCCAGCCGGAGATGGGCGGCGGGAGCTCGTCGGTGCCGAAGATGGGCTGGTCTTTGGAGCGCGCCTCCTGGATGTCGGTGTTGGCATAGACGCGCAGCCAGGGGCCGCTGCGCTCGGCCACGACCATCTCGCGGCCGATCTGGACACGGTCGACCTTCTGCGCCGTGGTGTCGGGGGAGACGTAAAGCCAGGTGACGCGCAGGGCGGCGGCGCGCGGGCCGGCCATGGGCTTCACGAGCTGGTCCTTCTTCTTCTGGCTCTGGCCGGCAAGGGGCAGGGCGACGAGCAGCAGGGCGGCGGCAAGGGGGAAAAAGCGCAGGCGCATGGTTGTCCTCATGATAGTAGACGGGGAAAGGGCAGGGAGGAGGGAAGAGGGAACAGGGATTAGGGATTAGGGATTAAGGGCCTGGGCTCAGGGGGAAGCGGCCAGGAGGGTTGCCCGTCCAGCACTCCGGTTTGGGTGCCCCAATCTTGCGGCGTCTTTGTTGTTGCCGCGAGGGTGGGAGAGCACGAACCCGAACCGGCCTCAGCCCGCGCTTTCGGTCAGCACCTGGGCGAGGAGTTCGGGGGCGACGTTGCCGCCGCTGACGATGGCGACGGCGCGCGTGTAGGCCGGCAGCTCGTGGCCGTGGAAGAGCAGGGCGGCGGCGGCGACGGCGCCGGAGGGCTCGGGGACCAGCCGCGTCCGGGCGACGATGGCGCGCATGGCGGCGCGAATCTCCGCTTCCGTGACGGTGACGATGCGGTCGACGAAGGCCTGGATGTGGGCGAAGTTGCGCACGCCGACCGACTGGGTGCGCAGGCCGTCGGCCAGGGTGCGGCTGGTTAGCTCGGCCGGCCACTCGACGATGCGGCCGGTGCGAAAGCTCTCGGCGGTGTCGCCGGCCAGTTCCGGCTCGACGCCGATCACTCGAGCTTGCGGGCGCAACTGCTTGACGGCCGCGGCGACACCCGAGAGCAGGCCGCCGCCGGAGACGGGCGAGAGGACCAGATCGACCTCGGGCAGCTCTTCGACGATTTCGAGGCCGCAGGTGGCTTGCCCCGCGATGATGCGCTCGTCGTCGTAGGGCGGGATGGTGACGTATCCGTGGCGGGCGACCAGCTCGTCGGATTTGGCCTTGCGCTCGATCGAGGCCAGGCCCACGTCGACGACCTCCGCGCCGAGGGCTAGGGTGCCGGCGCGCTTGATGGCGGGGGCGTTCGAAGGCATGACGATGACGGCTTTGATGCCGAGAGCGCGGGCGACGTAGGCGACGGCCTGGGCGTGGTTGCCGCTGGAGTAGGTGATGACGCCGCGGGCGCGCTCTTCGGCCGTGAGTTGGAGAATGGCGTTGGCCGCGCCGCGAATCTTAAAGGCGCCGATGGGCTGGAGGCTCTCCGCCTTGAGCCAGATGCGCTTGCCGGCGCCGAAGCCGGAGAGGCCGGGGAAGGCTGCTTCAATCAGCGGCGTGTGGATAGCGATGCCCTGGATGCGAGTGGCGGCGGAGCGGATATGGTCGAGCGAAACGAGCGAGGCGGCCATGAAGAGAGTTTAAGGCTTGGCGAGCTGAGCGGGGTGGATGGCCTCGATGGGGAAGCGGGCGAAGTCGCGGGCGTTGAAGGTGAGGATGCGCCCGACGCCGTGGACGAGCATCGAGGCGGCCAGGCGGGCGTCGTGGACCTGCGCACCCGAGACGCCGTGGTCAACCAGGAGGCGGCGCCAGATGGCGTGAGCCGCGGGACCGTCGGGGAGCATCTGGATTTGGCTTTCGATGATCCGCGCCCGTCGATCGGCCTCCCGCGGTGTCAGACCAAAGCCGTTGCGGTCGAGCGGGCGCGTGAGCACGTTCCAGAACTCGCCCAGGTTCTGCGAGGTGTAACAGGGGATATCTCCGGCAAGAATCAACGAATCGACGGCGCGATCGACAATCGGCTGCCAAGGATCGCCGGATTCAAGCCAACGAAGGAGAATGTTGCTGTCGAGCAGGATTTGCATGGCTGTACTTACGGGTGGTCGCCGTAGATACCTTCGCGGGTGAGCGCGGAGTCGGGCAGGTGCGGAAGGTCCTCCAATCCGGCTCGCAGTTCGTCGAGCATCTTGTGGAACTCCTCGACAGTCAGGCGGCCAGATTCGGCCGGCGGCGGTGTGGGCCGGTGGGCGCGCAGAACCTCAAGGGCAACAGCCCCAGGGTCCACCCCGCGCCTATCGGCTTCGGCCTTATAGATGGCCTGAAGTTCCGGGTCGAGTTCGAGGGTCAGGGTCATGGCGGCCTCCCGTGGCTCCATTATCCGCCAATCGCGGCAGGAACAAAAGCACGGACTCCGTGCCGAAGCCCGACGCGCCTCAGATCTCCATGATGACCGGCATAATCAGCGGCCGGCGGCCGGTGGTCTTCTGGATGAGGCGCTTGAGCTCGACGCGGACCTTTTCCTTGACCATGCCGTAGTCGGTTTTCTCTTCGCCAGTCAGGCCGTGCAGGGTCTTGAGGACGACTTCGCGGGCCTGCTCGGTGATGTCGGCGCCGCCGAAGCCGCGCATGACCACCTCGGGCGGCTGCTCCAGCTTGCCGGTGCGCTTGTTGATGGCCAGCACCGCCAGGACGATGCCGTCTTCCGACAGAATGCGGCGGTCCTTGATGACCAGATCCTCGACCACATCGATCGACGAGCCGGAGTCGATGAGAACGCGGCCGGCAGTGACCTTTTCCTTTTTGCGGGCGTCGGTCTTGTCCAGTTCCAGCACGTCGCCGTCTTCGATGACGATGGCGGCCTCGACGGCGCCGGTGTCGAGCGCGATCTGGGCGTGCTTGCGCAGGTAGCGGTAGTCGCCGTGGACGGGGATGAAGTACTTGGGCCGGACGAGGTTGATGAGCAGGCGCTGCTCTTCCTGGCTGCCGTGGCCGCTGACGTGAATCAGTCCCTGGGAGCCGTCGTCGTAGATGACGTTGGCTTCGCGGCGGTAGAGGTGGTCGATGACGCGGAAGATGCTCTTCTCGTTGCCGGGGATGATGCGCGAGCTGAGGACGACGGTGTCGCCCTGGTCGATGCGGGCGTGCTTGTGGTTGTCGACGGCGGCGCGGGAGAGCGCGCTCATGGGCTCGCCCTGGGTGCCGCTGATCAGCACCATCAACTGCTCGGGCGGGTAGTCGCGCATCTGGCTGGGGTTGATGATCAGGCCGTTGGGCACGTCGATGTAACCCAGATCCTGGGCAATCTCGGTCGACTCCATCATGGAGCGGCCGACGATGGCCACCTTGCGGCTGTGCTGGCGGGCCAGTTCGAGCGCAATCTTGATGCGGTAAATGGACGAGGAGAAGCAGGAGAAGAAGAGCTTCTTCTTGGTCTGCGAGAAGATCTCGTCCAGACGCGGGCGGACGGCGGACTCGGAGGGCGTATAGCCGCGGCGCTCGACGTTGGTCGAGTCCTGCAGCAGGGCCAGCACGCCGCGCTTGCCGTACTCGGCGAAGGTGTGCAGGTCAAAGGGCTTGCCGTCGAGCGGGGAGAGGTCGATCTTGAAGTCGCCGGTGTGAATGATGACGCCAACGGGGGTCTCGATGGCCAAAGCCACGCAGTCCACCAGCGAGTGGGTGACGCGGATGGGCTCGATGGTGAAGGGGCCGATGGTGAAACGCTCTTTGGGCGCGATCTCGACCAGATCCGTGTCGTCGAGCATCTTGTGCTCTTCGAGCTTGCCCTCGACAAAGGCGAGGGTGAACTCGGTGGCGTAGACGGGGACCTTGAGCTCGGAGAGAATCCAGGGCAGTCCGCCGATGTGGTCCTCGTGGCCGTGGGTGAGGACGATGGCGCGAACGTGAGCCTTGTTCTCGACCAGATAGCTGATATCGGGGACAACAATGTCGACGCCCAGCAGCTCGGACTCAGGGAACATCAGGCCGGCGTCGATGACGATAATGTCGTCTTCCCAGCGGATGGCGAGGCAGTTCATGCCGAACTCGCCCAGGCCGCCGAGGGGGATAAGCTTCAACTTTTTCGTATGCATCTGTCAACTGTGAGTTTATCACCGATGCAGTGACACCCGGATTGGGATCGGTGACGAGATTCGACACCGTCAGCGGGACGAACGGGCCGGTTGGGGTCCGTGGTTTCCCAGGTCCCCGATGAGACTGGGGGACCTGGGGCACCCAACTTAAGTGGTGGAACGGGCAAGCCCGGGCGCCTGGGCCACCCGCTGGCTCACTCCTGCGCCGGTTTCCAGCCGCCGTTGGCGAATTTCGGGTCGTTCTCGGGGCTCCAGTTGGGGTCGCCAACGATGATGGCGCGGCCGTCGGGGCCGTAGTAGACCTTGGCCGCCTGACCCTGGCTATCGCCGGTGGGCATGTCGTGTTTCTTGCCCGTATAGGGGTCGGTCTCGGTCTTGTAGCCGAGCAGAACGCCCTGAATCTGGTGGTTGATCTCGGCGTTGGTCTGCTGGCGGTGCTGGACCATCTCCTCCTGGAGTTGCTGGGTTGTCCGCTGCACGTCGGCGATGGTCTTGCTGCGCTGGCCCTGGCTTTGCAGCTCGCGCTGGATCCACTGCGGGTTGAGCTTGGTGGAGTCGTTCATCAGCTTGAAGGCGGGGCAGAGGCGCTGGAACTCGTCGGCCGGAGCGCGGGCGGTGTAAGTGTCCTTATTGCCCCACATGGCCGCGCCCATGCCCCAGTACTGAATGTCGGTGTAGAGCACCTCGGTGAAGTGGGCGCCGGCTTCGTCGTAGGTGACAAAGACCATGGCGGTGTCGTGGCGGAAGTCCGGGGGCAGGCCCAGCGAGCGGTCGAACTGTTCGTAGGAGCGGGCGACGCCGGGCAGCGGGACTTTGGCGACGACCTTGACGCTGGCGGCCTGAGGACGCTCACGGCGAAAGACGACGTTGAGCAGGAAGGAAACCGCGTCCATGGGCGGGGAGACGGTCATGCCGCCGTAGTTGCTGCCGGGCGGGAGCATGCCGCCGGCGGGCGAGCCGCGCATGTCCTTGTAAAGCATGTCGGGCAGGCGGTGAGTCATGGCGGCGCCGGCGGGGTCGCGCCGGACGATCCAGTCGACCTTGGCGGAGACCGAGTTGCCGGCGCCGTGGGCCTGGCTGGGGTCGATGCGGTAGACCCCGCCCTCGGCCGTCCAGCCGTCGGGGATGAGCATGGTGAAGGCGCCCTCGCGGGGCTCGGAGACAGTGTGAAAGCGAAGGATGGCGGAGGGTTTCTGCGCGGCGGAGAGCGATACCCAGAGCATGAGGAGAGCTCCCGGAAGAAGCAGGCGCCTGCGGTTCATGGTGGTCCTCCTTGGGCCGAAAAGGGGGGAGGATGGGGCAGGGATTCCGGCAGCGCGGGACGGTGCGGCGGGCGCCGCGCGGCATCGACACCGGAGAGCTTGCATGGCGTGCTCCCCTCGCAAGCGGAGCGGCACCATGATAGCGCAAATCCGGCGGTGCGGCGCGGGCGTTTGGGGAAGAGTTCGCGGCCTCAGGCGGCGACGTTGCTGCGGGGCTATGGGGCGATCGGGCTGGTCGAGGTCCGAGCGTTCCCAGGTCCCCAAAAGCGAGGGACCTGGTGCACCGAGGAGGAGTGGTGGAACTGACAATCCCGGGCGGCTGGTCCAACAGCCCACAAGGATCGATCCAGGTCTGCCGCACCGTGACTGCCACATATAGACTTTTCTCAGCACGCCACTCCCGCCGTCTGTGGGCAAAGAGGATTTTTTGAGCTGGACCGCACTTTTCGCTATTGCTTTTTCCCTTTCTCTGGACGCCTTTGCTATCGCCACTGTTGCTGGCGCGACCCTCGGAGAGCCCTCACGACGGCAGCGCTTCCGCCTGAGATTCCACTTTGGGCTCTTTCAGGCCATGATGCTCGCTGGCGGGTGGTATCTGGGCAGTGCCGTTTCACGTTGGCTGCAGGGCTTCGGACCGTGGGTCGCCTTTGCGCTGCTGGCTCTGGTCGGCGGAAACATCGTGCGCAACGCCCTTCGCGGCGAAGAGGAAACAGGCTACAAGGTCGATCCGACCCGCGGCTGGAATCTGGTCTTTCTTTCCGTAGCCTCCAGTCTCGACGCGCTTGCGGTGGGCATTTCCCTGGCGATGGTCAACTTCCCCGTCCTCCGTTCGGCGCTGATTGTCGGCCTTGTCTCTTATGGCATGACGCTGTTGGGCATGGGGATTGGCCCCAGAATCGGAGCCATCTGGGGACGTCGCTGTGAATTGTCCGGCGGCATTGTCCTGATCTTCATCGGCCTGTACTTCGTGTGGCCGACACTGCGGGCGCTCTGCTTCTAGACCAGTTCCAGAATTCCCGTGCCCTTGCTGGCATGGTGCAAGGTGGCATTTTCTTGAGGAAAATGCCACTTGAGTCCATCGCTTCCGGGGTACAGCTATTCTAGAACCGGTATAGTCGAGCGACGCGGGTGGTCCAGGTCACCCCTGCAAAAGCTCTGTAATCGCCGAAAAAGGGAACTCGATGCCCGCTCCCTCGAAGCGGGTGCGCACGGTAAGGGAACCATCCGCGTAAAGCAGGAAGGCGCCGGTTGCGGGATCGACGACCCAAATCTGTGGTATGCCCATGGCCGCGTAATCGGCCAGTTTCCGCATCGTGCGGGAGACGCGGTCCTCCGGGCTCAGCACCTCGAATACGGCGAGCGGGGGAAGAGTGACGACCTGCTCCTTGGGGTTGTTTCGGCTCATCACCGTGACGTCGGGCACGCGGAAGTTGTCCTTGGATACCTGGATGCGCAGTTCCGTTTGGACACGGAGATTCCACTCCTCCGTGTGCCGCCGGAACCAGTCGCGAATCGCCCCTTGCCAATCGGCGTGATCGTATTCTCCCATGGGTCTTTCCTCGATCTTTCCGTCGATATACTCCGCATCGGGATCCCATTCGGAGGAATGCAGATAGAGTTCGACGGGAATGTGGGTCGCCGTGGCCATGGAGCCTCCGATGGCAGGATTATATTCCAATGCCGCCCCGGCGATTAACGCAGCAGGTCTTCGAGGGTGGTGGACAGATCGGTTTTGTGGTCGCGGTACTTGACGATGACCGGGGCGTAGAGCGAGAGGTCCCACTCCTGGCTGGCCGGGTGGCCCTTGCCCCGGGCGACCGCGCGGGAGCCGGGGACGACCACTGCGTGGGGCGGGATGATGAGTGGCGCGTCGGCGGTGGCTCGCAGGACCGTGCCGTTGACCAGATCGTAAACCGGCGTGCCGCGGGTGAGGATGGTTCCGGCGGCCAGCACCGCGCCCGTGCGCACGATCGCGCCCTCGTAGACGCCGCAGTTGCCGCCGACGAGCACATCGTCCTCGATGATGACTGGGTTGGCGTTGATTGGCTCGAGCACACCGCCAATCTGGGCGGCGGCGCTGAGGTGAACGCGCTTGCCGATCTGCGCGCAGGAGCCGACCAGGGCGTGGGAGTCGACCATGGTGCCCTCGTCGACCCAGGCGCCAGTGTTGATGTACATGGGCGGCATGCAGACGACGCCGCGGGCCACGTAAGCGCCGGCGCGGACGGAGGAGCCGCCGGGCACCAGGCGCACGCCGTCGGCGGAGCTGAAGTGGCGCACGGGGTAAGTGTTTTTGTCGACAAACGAGAAACCAGCGACCTGAAACTCGTCGAGGACGCCGAGGCGGAAGCCGAGCAGGATGCCCTGCTTGACCCAGGCGTTGACCTGCCAGCCGGTGGGCGACGCAGCGGCGGGCGAGGCGGCGCGGACTTCGCCGGCCTCGAGCGCCGAGCGGAGCATCTCAAAGGCGCGCAGGGCGACCGGGTCGCCAATGGCGCCGGGTCCGGCGGCGAAGAGCCGTTCGATGGTCTTTTCCAGTTGTGTGAGATTCATCGCATCCCGAGTCTATCAACTTGGGACGCAAGATGGTGCGTGACCGCCGGGCGTCTGCGGTGGCCGAAAGGCGGAAGAAGAGGAAAGGCCCTTCAGGCTGCGGCACCAGGCGTCTGCGGCGGTCGGCCAGCGCGATGGGCGCGCATCGGCTGCAACCGGAAGGCGTTTTTCCCCGCGGGAATCATGGCCAGCGGAATGGAGCTGCGGTCCGTGCTCTTGCTGATGTGGCGCGACTCGAGCCAAAGGTTGAGGCGCGGATCGTCGATCTGCGGCTCGTCCTGCCAGAAGCCGGGCTTGAGGCCGCATTGAATCTGGAGATGATCGAGCTGGAGCTCGATGATAGAGGTGTCTTTGGGGAAGTAGCGCCGGACGTTGTGCGTGCCAACGTGAAGTCCGGTGCATGTGCGCCCCTTGCTGAGAGTCTTGACAACCATAGGTACCTGCCCTTCGACGCCGGATGAGATAAGTATGGAGGCCCGTTGGGTGAATGCCGCTCAGTAGCGGTCAGAAAGCACCTGCCGATTCCTTGTTTGGGACGCATCGACCGCGTAGGTCGATTCCGGGAAGTTAGTTCAATGTTACCTTTAGATTGGACGATAGTCAAGAGATTTGTGAGCGGACAGACGTGTGGAAGCCGCATATAATCACGAGTTTTTCACGATTCGCTGGCCGGGTCATGGCAGCGCGGGAGAGGCTAACCTCCGTGAATAATCGATTGCGTTATAGACCTGTGGACGAGCGACTCCGAAGTTAGCGGTGGAAGAGCCTTCTCTTTCGGGGAGCATGGACTTGTATTGGAGCGACTCGGTGGAGAAGGTGCGGGGGAGGGTGATCGCGGGGCGAGCTTCCTTCAGCGCAGCAGGGGAGTCTGCTGGTATCCGGTCACTGGGAAAGCACAGAATCCGCGTCTCTTCGCGGCGGGGCCGAGCCGCTCTCATCCTCTCTGCCGGTTCGCGCGCTGCGCCTGTTCGCATACACTGGAGGGTTCCGCGCGCTGCGGGGAGAGATTTTGAGCGCGCGGCCGAGACCCGGATTTTTTGGAGCGGAAGTTGCCTGGAAGAATGAAAACGATGGCCGGTGCGCTGGCCCTGGGATTGAGCGCGGCCTGCGCCGCCGCGGCCGGCTTCGACGCCGAAGCGGTGCGCACCAACAACCGCGGCGTGGCGCTGATGGGCCAGCAGTTTACCGAGCGCGCTGCGGCGACCTTTGCCGAGGCCTTCCAGCGCGATCCCAAGCTGGCGCAGGCGGCCATCAACGAGGGCATTGCGCTGATGGCGCTGCAGAAGCTGGACGAGGCCAAGGCGGCGCTCCAGGCGGCCATCGCGCTCGACGCCACGAATCCGCAGGCCTGGTACAACCTGGGCCTGGCGCAGCATTCGGGCAACGAAACCGAGGCCGCGCTGGCCAGCTTTGAGCAGGCGGCCAAACTGGACCCGCGCGACGCCGACTCGGCGTACTTTGTGGGCGTCTGCCGGGGCGAGATGAAGCAGTTCGATAAGGCCATCGAGGCCTTTCGCGCGGCGCTGGCCATCAATCCGCTGCACGCCTCGGCGGAGTTCCAGATGGCGCGGGCGCTGCAGCGCAGCGGGCAAAAAGCCGAGGTGGCCGAGCACTTCAAGCGCTTCCAGCACATGACCTCGACCAAGATCGCCGCAGCCATCGGCCTCGCCTACGGCGAGCAGGGCCACTATTCGACGGTGACCCCGGTCGAGGAGCCCGAGCAGCGGCAGCGGGCGATGATTCCGGTCAAGATGAGCCTCGGCATGATCGAACATGACGTTGCCGGAAGAAGACGGACCACCACGGGCGCCGCCTGCATGGCGGACCTGATCCAACCTGGCGTCTACGACCTTGTTCTTCCCCAGTCCAGCACCGGCGCGGAGCCCGTTCGTTCGGCGCTGAGCATCTTCCATCCCGATCCGGAACATAAGGGCGGTTGGCTCCCCGTCGATCCGGAGAAGATCGGCATCAAGATCGCCGGCAAGGCCGTCGCCTGCGCGGTGGGCGACTACGACGGCGACAACCTGAACGACCTGGCGGTGGCGCTCGAAGACCGCGTGGTGCTCTTCCGCAACCTGGGCAAGGGCAAGTTCCAGGACGTGACCGCCGAGGCCGGCATCAAAGCCATGAACCGGCCGACGGGGCTGACGTTTGTCGATTACGACCACGACGGGATTCTCGATCTGCTGGTGACCGGCGCGCCGCTCACGGCGGGCGGACCCTCGAACGTGCTCTGGCGCAACAACGGCAACAAGAGCTTCACCGACAAGACCGAGCCTACGGGCTTTGGGGGCAGCGGCCGCACGAGCGCCGCGATTCTGACCGACTTCAACAACGATCGCGCGGTCGACATCGCCATCGCGGGCGACGGACCGGCGCCGCTCGTCTACGTGAATCCGCGGGAAGGGAAGTATCCAACGCAGGCGCTCTACGAAGCGAAGCTGCCGCCGACCAACGGCATCGCGGTGCTCGATTACGACAAGGACGGCTGGATGGACATCGCCGTCACGCACGCCGGAGGGCCGGGGTTGACGCTCTGGCGCAATGTCGAGGAGCCGAACCACATCGGCCGGAGTTTCGCGCGGGTACCGCTGCCCATCGAAGGCGCGCTGCGCGGTTGGGGGCTGACGCCGATCGACATCGACAACGACGGATGGGTTGACCTGGCGGCGATTGTCGAGACCAAGGCGGGGCCGAGGGTGCGCGTGCTGCGCAACAAGGGCGACGGGACGTTTGAGGATGTATCGAAGGCGCTTGGCTTGGATGCGGTGAAGCTGACGGCGCCGCGCGGGCTGCTGGCGGTCGAGGGCGACGGTGCGACAGATCTGATCGTGACGCAGCTCAATGCGCCGCCGGTGCTGCTGCACAATGTGGGCGCGAACAAGAACCACTTTGTGCGGCTCGATCTTTCGGGCCTGGCCGACAATAAGACCGCGCTGGGCGTGAAGGTGGAGATCTTTGCCGCGGGCCACTGGCAGAAGTGGGAGCTGGCCGGCGCGTCGGGTTACCGGACGCAGACCGCGCCGCGCATCCTGGCGGGCTTGGGCGAGGCCGACCACATCGACCTGCTGCGCATCCTCTGGCCCACGGGCGTGCTGCAGGACGAGATCGATCTGCCGCACACGCCGGTGGTGGCAATGAAGGAGGCCGACCGGCGGGGCAGTTCGTGCCCGGTGCTCTTCGCCTGGAACGGGCACAAATACACGCTGGTGACCGACGTGATCGGCGCCGGGGTCGTGGGCCATTGGTTCACGCCGGCGCGGCGCAATATTCCGAATTCGAGCGAGTGGATCAAGGTGGACGGCGCGCAGCTTGTGCCCGTCAATGGACGGCTGAGCCTGCGCTTCATCGAGCCGATGGAAGAGGTGAATTACATTGACCAGTTGCGGCTGGTTGCCGTCGATCACCCGGCCAATATCGAGGTCAACCCCGACGAGCGCTTCCTCGACTCGCCGCCGTTTGCCTCAGGGCGCGTGATTGCGAGCGTGGGCGCGCGGTTGCCCGTGGGCGCCTGGGACGGCGAGGGCCGCGACGCGCTGGCGCTGCTCGCGGCGCGCGATCACCAGTTCGCCTCGGGCTTTACGCCGACGCCCTACGACGGCTTCGCCAATCTGCACGCGCTGACGCTCGACCTGGGCGAGGTGAGCGCGGCGCGGCCGCTGAAACTGCTGATGACGGGCTACGTGAACTACTTCTCGGCGACCTCGCTCTACGCCGCATGGCAGGCGGGGATCCAGGAGACGCCGCCCTACGTTGAAGCCGAGATGGCGGACGGACGCTGGCAGCGCATCGCCGGCGACGTGGGCTTCCCGGCAGGCCAGGAGCGGACCATCGTCGTCGACCTGACCGGCAAGCTGCCAGCGGGCGCGCGCCGCATCCGGCTGATGACTAACCTCGAAATCTACTGGGACCAGGTGCTGGTGGACAACAACCCGGAGGCCGAGTCGCGCTCCTGGGATGTGCCGCTTGCGCTGGCCACCGAGCACTTCCGCGGCTATCCCAGGCAGATTGATCTGGCCAGCCCCGGCGATCTCGATTACGACTACGACCGCGTCTCGCTGACCGGGCCCTTCCAGCATCAGCGCGGCAACTACACGCGCATGGGCGACGTGACCGAGCTGGTGCGCGGCGTGGACAACAAGTATGCCATCTTCGGCTCGGGCGAGGAGATTGCCGCCGAGTACGACGCCGCGGCGCTGCCCGCGCTGCCCGCCGGCTGGACGCGCGACTACTTCTTCTATGCGAACGGGTACGTGAAGGATATGGACTGGTGGGATGCTTCGCCCTACACCGTGGCGCAGTTGCCGTTCCACGAGATGAGCAAGTACCCGTACCCGGAGAACGAGAGCTTCCCGGACGACGATGCCTCGATTGACTACCAGCTCAACTACAACGACCGGTTCGACTCGGGCGAGCCGGACCGCTCGTACCGCTTCCAGTACCGCGAGATTCACGTGACGCCGGCGGAGGATACGGCGTGGCCGCTGT
Organism: Occallatibacter sp.; assembly: GCA_049690595.1. GTDB lineage: Bacteria > Acidobacteriota > Terriglobia > Terriglobales > Acidobacteriaceae > Telmatobacter. Next base: position 14,349 of record JBAVMZ010000566.1, read on the forward strand.
CGACGAACGCGCGGCCGTAGCAGCCTGCGGTGAGAGTCCAAAAGGCGAGAAGAATATCCCTCAGGGGCTAAAGCCCAGTTGATTTCATTGGCGTTATCGGCACGACTGAAGTCGTGCCCTGACACACTTTTCGTGCCATGTCTCGAGTTTTCCGCAGCCTCTGAAGTCGTGCCCTGACACATGGTGCCCTTGAAACGAGTTTTTCCGCAGCCTCTGAAGTCG
>JBAVMZ010000567.1:0-1617 GCA_049690595.1 Occallatibacter sp.
CATTGGCGCCGAGCCCGTAGACGGTCTCCGTTGGCAGCGCCACCAGGCCGCCGCCGCGCAGAATCTCCGCAGCGCGCTCCAGTTTCTCCTGGGCGTGAGCGGCCTCCAGGTGCGCCGGGTCCACGGCCAATCGTAGTGTCTTCACATTCTCATTGTCGCCTCTGCCGCCCGCTGGCTGCTACTGGTGCCGTATACTCGCCTATTAACCATGCCGATCGAGACCGAGATCAAATTCCGCCTCGACACCCCGGCCGACCTCGCCGGGCTCGCCCAGCGCCTGCCCGCGGCCGGCTTTCACCTGGTCACGCCGCGCTCGTTCGAGTCGAACATCCTTTACGACACGCCGGACCGGGCGATGCGCGCGCGTACTGAGATTCTGCGTATCCGCGAGTACGCCGGCCGCTGCACCGTCACCCACAAGCGCCTCCCCGACCGGGGGCCCGGCGAGGATACCCACAAGCACCGCATCGAAACCGAGACCGAGGTGACCGACGGCGCGGCGCTGGCCGAAATCTTTCTCTCGCTCGGGCTCGTTGCCGCCTTCCGCTACGAGAAGTGGCGCACCGAGTGGTCCGACGGCGAGGGCCACTGCGTGGTCGACGAAACCCCCATCGGCGACTTTGCCGAGCTCGAAGGCTCCCCGGAGTGGATCGACCGCGCGGCAGCCCGGCTGGGCGTGGTGCCATCCGCCTATCTGACGCTGAGCTACGGGCGGCTCTTCGACCTGTGGCGGGCCGAGCACCGCTCCCCAGCCGAGGACCTTACCTTTGCGGCGGTGGCGGAGCCGGCGGTGCGCCCCGGCAAGTGACCCAAGTCCTTTGAAGAAGAAAGTAATGTGACTGTAAAAACTTGTTAACGCAACAACCCCCTTGCGCCGATAACCCGGCTGACGAAGAAGTTTTCCCAGGGGGACCCATGAAGTTCAATGGACTTGTCGTTCGTCGAGCCGGGTGGAGAAAGTTGGTAGTCCGGCTTGTCCACGCAACCGCGTTGGCGCTCGCCCTCGCGCTGGCCCTTCCCATGCAAGCGGACGACCGGGCGATCCGGTCGAAGGTGCCCGCGGTCTATCCCGAGATCGCCAAGCGCATGCATATCAGTGGCACGGTGCATCTTTCCGTAACGATTGACGCCGAAGGCAAGGTAACCGACGTGAAGACTCTCACCGGCAATCGCATGTTGGGGTCGGCGGCCGAGGACGCCGTGCGCAGATGGCGCTTTGCGCCGGCCGCGGCCGAGTCGACGATCGAAATAGAGGTCAACTTCGGCGGGACGCAGTAGACACTCGCAGCTCGATTGCACGCTGGATGCGGCGCAGAAAAGCAGAAGGGTCGGGGAAGCCCCCGGCCCTTCTGCTTTGCTGCGCCGTCCAGCGACTTGCTACTTCTCGGCTCCGTGGCACTTCTTGTACTTCTTGCCTGAGCCGCAGGGGCAGGGGTCGTTGCGCCCGACCTTCTCGCCCGTGCGCCGCTGCGCCGGCTGGTTCGACGAGTCCGAGCCGGCCATCGTCGCCGCCGCCAGCTCGCGCGCCTTCTTGCGCTGGAACTCCTTTTCCAGCGCGTCGATGGTGGTCGAGGCCTGCCGCGTGGGGATGGAGATCTCCCGCGGCGCGCCGTCGGG
>JBAVMZ010000568.1:0-5238 GCA_049690595.1 Occallatibacter sp.
GGGCAGGGAAGAGCCGCCAGGGCGGTACCGGCCCGCGCCTGCGCCAGCCGTACGGCCTCGGCAAACGGCAGCGGCTGGCCGCTCGCCGGCCGCAAAACCGCGACGGCCAGGGCCGCCAGCCCCAGCCGCCGCATCCAAACAGACGGCAGAATCATTTTGCCCGTGTCAGGTTCCAACTGATCTTGGTCCCATCGGAGGCCGTAGCAGTTCCGGTCAGTGTGCTGTGGTCGGCGCTGATGACTAATTGCCCGGAACCGCCCGATCCGTCGGAACCGAGTGCCATGCCGTTCAGAGTCAACAGGTTGGTGGTGAATCCGGCCACGATGCTGGTCGTCCCGCTGTCGTCGCCAACCGCTGTGTAGACGTTCTGGCCGTTGAGGGCGGCGGTTCCCGCGCCGTAGTCCGGGACGCCGTTATCGTCGGTGAATACGACCGTTCCTGTAATGGAATACGAAGTCTGCGAGAAAGCGGCAATCACCTGGGAGGTCGTCGTGCTCTTGTCCGGGCCGGTAATCGTCGCCGTCCCGGTCCACTCGCCCACGATGGGATAGGTTCCCGAGATGTTGGCAGGCTTGACGGTGAGCACCGCCGGGTTGCTGGTCACGCTGCCGGCCCCGTTCGTGAACTTCACCGTGAATTTGGCCCCGTTGTCCACCGTGTTCGTCTCTTCGGTCGAGTAGGTGGCCCAGCTGCCAAACTGCACGCTGCCCACGGCTTTGCCGTTCTTGTACCACTGGGAGGTGATGTCGTTGTAGTTGGAGTCGGAGGCAGAGGCCTCGAAGGTGGCCACCGCCGGGGCGGTCACGGTCAGGCTGGCAGGCTGCATCTGCATCACCGGCGCGCTGTCCGCCACGTAGAGGTAGACGGTGTTGCTGTTCAAGCTTCCCGCCGTGTCGCTGACGTGGACATAGAAGTTCGCGTTGTTGTCGGCGTCCGTCGTGGCGGGGGTTGTGTACTTCGCCGAGGTCGCGCCGTTGATGAGGCCGTTATTCTTGTACCACTGGTACTTGAGGGTGGTGGCGCCTGTGGCCGTCACGCTGAAGGTGGCGGTGGTGCCAACCTTCACGAAAGCGTTCGCGGGCTGCGTGGTGATCGAGGGGTCTTTTGCGGCTGCGGACGGCGCGGCCTGTTGCGCCCAGGTCACGGCGCCGATTGAAGAAAGAAGCAAACTCAGAGTGCAAAAAGACAGCATCTTGCTGCGGATCATATCGTACCCTTTCCTTGGCAGTGTCGGCTGGTGAGCGGCGGCGGAGGCGCGCCGGGAGCCGACGAATGGGTTCGCCTCCCTGGAGAAGTTATATTTGGGCCCGGTGAGAAGTCGGCCCCAAGATACTGCGTTCCCTTCTGAGAGTCAAGCGTGGGGTCCCACTGGCTGCAAGCGGTTCCCATGCGTTCACCCGGGCGCCGCCGCGCATTGACTCCCCCGGCCGTGCGCCGTAGGCTCAAAGCATTATGGAATTCAAGGTCAGCGAGCTGGAGAAGGAGCCGATCGAGTTCGACCTGGTGCTGGAGCCGGGGGCGATCGATCTGGGCGAGGAGGCGGAGCAGGCCGAGGGGCTGGCCACGAGCGGTCTGGCCGAGGTTCTGCACGAGCACCGGGGGCCAAAGGAGATTGTGGCCGATATCCGGTTGCGGGGGCGGTTTGCGGGCAGCTTCCAGGTGCCGTGCGCGCGCTGCGTGGAGCCGGTCACGGTGCCACTGGAGGCGGAGTTCGACCTGATCTTCCGGCCGCTCGGGGCCGATGCCGGCGCGCCGGAGCGGGCCATCTCGTCGCAGGAGACGGAAATCGGTTATTATCAAAAGGACAGTCTTTTGCTTGAGGATGTTCTGCGCGAGCAGGTGCTTTTGTCCCTGCCGGCGAGGACGCTGTGCAAGGCGGACTGCAAGGGGCTCTGCCCGCGCTGCGGCGTCGACCGGAACACCCAGATGTGCGACTGCGCGGAGACGCCAAGCGATCCGCGTTGGGAGGCGCTGGCCGGACTCCGCAACGCGATCAAGCCCGAAGAGAATTGAACCCCGGAGAGATTCAGGGCGTTCCGCGGCGGCCGGTGGCCGCGACGGAACGGACTGCGGCCTGCGGGCCGCCTGAAGGCGCGACGGGGAGAGAAACGAGAGGAACAGGAAGATGCCGAATCCGAAAAGGCGCCACTCGACGCGCCGCACCGCCAACCGCCGCGCGCACGATTTTCTGACCGCCACGGGCGTGAGCGAGTGCCCGAACTGCCACGAGAAGAAGCTGCCCCATCACGCCTGCACGAAGTGCGGCGCGTACAAGGGCCGTGCGGTTCTTGAAGTGAAGGAAGCCGCCAGCTAGCCCGGCGCCCGCGATGCTTACGGATATTGTTCTCGACGCGGTAGGCAGCGACAAGGCGCCGGAGCCTGAGATCCGGGGAGCGATCCTTGCGTGCAGGTCTTTGCCGGTACGGATCCACATGGTGGGTCCGGCGGCGGAGTTACGCGATCTTCTGGACGAGTACCTGGAGACCGAAGAGCTGCCCATCGTCGTCCACCACGCCAGCGAGCGGATCGGCATGGTGGAGAAGGCGGCGCAGGCCGTGCGCACCAAGAAAGACAGCTCGATGCGGGTTGGTCTGAAGCTGGTGCGCGAGGGCAAGGCGGCGGGGTTTGTGACCGCGGGCAACACGGGCGCGGCGATGGCCACGGCGAAGATGGTGTTGGGGGCTCTGCCGGGCGTGGACCGCCCGGCGCTGGCGACGCCGATGCCGAGCTCGACGGGAAATCCCTGTGTTCTGCTGGACGTGGGCGCGAACGTGGACTGCAAGCCGCAGAACCTGGCGCAGTTTGCCGTGATGGGCGAGATCTACGCGCGCACGGTGCTGAAGATCCAGGAGCCGCGGGTGGGGCTGCTGTCGATCGGCGAAGAAGAGACCAAGGGCAACGAGCTGACCAGAGAGGCCTTTCCGCTGCTGAAGGCGCTGGCGCTGAAGTTCATCGGCAACGTGGAAGGGCGCGACATCTTCTCGGGGCTGGCGGACGTGATTGTCTGCGACGGCTTTGTGGGCAACGTGGCGCTGAAGACCAGCGAAGGCGTGGGGCGGTTTGTGCGCGACGTGCTGCGCGAGTCGCTGACGCAGACGGTGACGGCGAAGGTGGGGGCGCTGCTCTCGCGGCAGGCGTTCAACGACTTCCGCCGGCGGCTGGACTACCGGGAGTACGGCGGGGCCCACCTTCTCGGCGTCCGCGGCATCTGCATCATCGGCCACGGCTCGTCGAACGACACCGCGATCTATAACGGCATCCGCGTGGCCTACGAGGCCGCTCGAGGCGGCACCATCGCCCGCATCGAGGAGGAGTTCGCCAAGGTGCCCAAGCCAGCAAAAGCGGACGCCGATCCGGCCGCGGACTGATGGCATGACGGACAACGCCAGGCAATCGAGGTCCATTCCTCTGGGGATGGACCTTTCTGTTTTAGAGACGCTGGCCTGCCCGGCGTGCCTGGGGGCGCTGCGGGCTGGGGCGGCGGAGCTGATCTGCGTGGCGTGCGGACGAGCCTACCCGATAGTGGACGGGATTCCGGTGCTGATTGCGGAGCGGGCGCTGCCAGAAGCGCAGTCAGAATGATTCGATGCTGATCTCGGGGAAGGATACCTTGAAGATTCTTGCGTCGAGTGTGAGCAACGTGTACCCGCGGACCACCGTATGTGCTCCGATCAGGAAATCCGTCAGGATGCGTCGGGGCAGCGCGCCCGTGCTGGCGAGTCTCCGTTCTACGTAGCCTTGGTAGGCAACCCCGGCGGTTCTCCACACGCCCTCTTCGAAGCGCCAATCGACCTCGATGTCGCCATTTCTGAAGAACTCATCGAGAATCGGCTGGGTCCTTGTGGGGAGACCGAGCAGCTCTGCGTAAACCGGACCGCAGACCACCAGCCTTCTCAGCTTTCTGAACCGGTCGATTGCGGCCTGGGCGCGGAGATTGAGGCCGTCTTCCTGGTTCAGCAACGAGACGATGACGTTGGTGTCAAGCGAGACTGTCGTCGTACTCATCGTATCCTCGGAGCTCACGCATGTAGGCCATTACTCCCTCGCGGCCCGGACCGACGCCGGGGATGCCGATCCCCCGCCATTTTTCGAAGGGGCTCTCGTCCTTGTCCGCGACCAGGCGGAAGCCGTCCTCGCGGGGCTCGAAGCGCAGCTTGTCGCCGGCCTTGAGGCCGAGGGAGCGGCGGAGCTGGACGGGGAGCGTGACCTGGCCCTTGCTGGTGACCGTGGCGCGCAGGATCGGTGCGGGGCGTGGCTTCCCGGTAGCGGCCATGGGGACTCCTTACCTTCCTGAGTATGCTCCTTACTTTCCTCGGAAGCAAGCAGATGGAAAGGCGACTTGGAGGGCAGACGAGTTCGCATCCGAGCCCCGGCCTTCCCCGACACCCGATTCAGAATTCGAAGCGCACCGCCGCGTGGACGTGCAACGCGGGAATCTGGCTGTGCCAGTGGCCGTCCCGGTACTCGCCCTCGAGCCGTGTTCCTTCGGGCTCCAGGAAGACGACGCGCGGAGCGGCCGGCAGGCGCAGCCGGAAGCGCAGCGGCGCAATGGGCGGAACCACGCCTGTATGTCGGAATTGGCCGGTCACCGGCTGGCCGGCGGTATTGATCAGATGGAGCAGGGTGCTGCCGTCCTTGGTGCGCAGCACGATCTCCAGCCCGGGCTGCTCGCCCTCCGCCTGGAAGGCCGGCGCGGCCAGCCCGGAGGCCAGTTTGGCGATCTGCGAGCGCAGCGTGGGCGAGCCGGCCAGGCCGAAGGTGGAAATCAGCGGGCCGGGACAGACGACGGCGGAGCCCTTTCCGCGGGCAATCCGGAGGGCCAGTGGCCAGGCGTCCTTGCGCGCATCCGGGGCTGGATAGGCGGAGGACAGAGTCTCTCCGGAACTGTTTTCGAGGCGGAGCCACGAGCCGGGAACCTGTGCGAAGCCGTTCTCATCGGCCAGGTAAAGCGTTTGCTCCGCGGCTGGTCCGGCGGCATGGAGGCCGAGCGGCCCGGCAAAGAGCTGTACGTTTTCCGCGCCGCAGAGCAGCAGGCTGCCGCCACCTTCCACATAGCGCACCAGGGCCGAGACAGCTTCCGGCCCCACATCCTGCCAGTCCGGCAGCAGAAGGAAGGGATAGCTCGAAGCCTCCTCGAGCTGCCAGTCGGGGAGCAGATCGACCGAGTAGCCGAGCGAGAGCAGCAAATCCAGACCACCCGCGGCGGGCTCTTCGGCCGCGCCCCAGCCGCCGAAGGGA